>NZ_LFKW01000034.1:0-11474 GCF_001040865.1 Cellulomonas sp. A375-1
CGCCCGGCGTGGCTGCGGCCGCGAGGACGAGCCCCGCGAGCGTCCGTGCCTCGTCGGACCCGGGCACGAGCCCGGTGACCAGCGAGACGAGACGGTCGCGCTCAGCAAGCCGCAGCCGACGCAGGGCGACGCCGAGCAGGGCGACCCTGCCGTCAGGCAGGGCCCCTCCCGGGTACGTCGCGTCGCCCACGCGCACCTCGCCACCGGCGACGAGCTGGACCGCACCGCTCATGGTCGACCGACCTCACCGCTCCTCGCGCACGCGCGTCGCCGTGAACGCGTAGACCGTCTCGCCGTGCCCGCCGGCGCTCATCGCGAAGGACTTCTCCGTCATGAGGCACTCGTCGAAGCTCACGGTCACGGTCGTGCCGCCCTGCCGCAGCGGCGCGGTGATCTGGAAGAAGTCGTCGCCGACGAGCGCGTCCAGGTCCGGGGCCGACGACGCGACCCGGATACGGCCCTCGACGTTGCGCGGCCCGGTGACCACGCCGATGCGCTCGGACGACCCGAGCGCGTAGAGGTCCTGGCGGACCGTGGCCGAGCGGTGCTCGACCGAGCGCACGCCCTCGACGGGGGTGCCGTTGACCAGGACGGAGCTCTCGTTGGCCGCATACACGGTGGGCATGACGCGCCTCTCAGTTCTTCACGCGGATGGTGGCGTAGACGAAGTCGATGGCCCGTACGGGGCGCACCGCGATGTCGATGCGGACGTTGCCCTGGGCGAAGTCGAGCTGCGTCGAGTAGACGTCGACCAGGAACGCGGGGTCGGTGCCGTCGGTCGACGGCACGAGCTCGCCGGCACGTTCCATGCGCGTGAACGTCGCGACGATCTGCTGGCGCAACGCGGTGCGTGCGTCGACGGTGTTGAGCTCGCCGATGAAGTTCTCGGCGATCGCCTTGACCTCGCGCACGCACGCGTCGGCGACGCGGGTCACCGAGATCTGGTCGCCGGTCGTGTCGAGGCCGCGCAGCACGATCACGCCGCGGCCGGAACGGTCGGCGACGACGAGCGCGTTGTGCGTCGGGCCGAGCAGCCGGTTCAGCTCGCTGTCCGTGTAGCGGGCCGGTGGGATGCCGAACAGGGGGACCGGCTTGAACGTCGGCGAGACCGACGGTCCGGTGCGCGCGACCGACCCGATCACGGCGCCCGCAGCGCCCGCCGGGGTCACGAGCACGAACCTGCGGTTGCGGACGCCCGCCGCGTGGTCGCGGATCCGGTCGAGGTTCGTCTGCTCGGCGACCGTGACGGACCCGAAGGCGATCCGCGGCGCACCCGCGTCGGCCTGGGCGACCGCGTGCGCGACCAGCGCCTGGTGCACGACCTGCACGAACGCCTCGGTGCGCGTCGGCTCGAGCGACGCGGTCACGAGGCTGATCCGGGGGTCGGTCGCGAGCAGGTTGATCGCGTCCTGGTAGTCGGCCGCCGACGGCGACGTGCCGCCGGTCAGCGGCGTCGGCGAGATCGCGACGGGCAGCCGGTCGGGTGCGGGGAGCGACGACGCCTGCCGGACGTGCACCAGCGCGCTCTCGCGCAGCACGACCGCGGGCAGGTAGTTCGCCGAGTCGGGGTTCATCGTCAGGCGCGTGAACTCCTCGGACTGCGCGCCGTCCCGGAACACCCGCACCCGCACGTTGTCGGCGGACGGCGACAGGATCTCGACCGTCAGCCCCGTGGGGTCGACCTCGGCCTCGGGCAGCAGGGTGAACAGCGTCTGAGCGGCCCCCGAGCGGGGGACGTCCACGCCCGTGCCGTCGGCGGGGAGCACGTAGGTGCCCGCGGCGGGGAGCGTGTCGGCGAGCGACGGGTCGAGCGCGACGAGGTACAGCGATCGCGTGTTGATGGTGTCCAGCAGGTCCTGGTGGGAGCCGGGCTCGACGACGAGGTCGGCGAACTCCTCGACCACCTGACCGCCGCGCAGGACCCGCAGGCTCACGCGCACGGTCTCGCCCGCGGCGTTCGTCACGGTCCGCACGTCGACGGAGACCTGGTTGGCCCACGTGCCGACCGACCGGGCGCGCAGCAGCACGGCGTCCGTCGACACCGCGTTGCGCAGGACGAGCGAGGCCGCGCCCCCGCCGGTCACCGGCGCGACGAGCACCTCCGAGGCGCCGTTCGCGAGCGCGTGCACGATCTCGGGAGCCGACGCGACCGTGCCGGGGCCGAGGCTCCCGGGGATCTCGGCCGCGCGGGACAGCCCCACCAGCGCGGCGGGGACGGGTGGCCGGTCGACGATGCCGACGATGCCGACGACGCCCGACGACGCGGGTAGCGGCGGCAGGACGTCGAACCGCGTCTCGACCTGCACTCCGGGTACGACGAGCGTCGCCATGGCTTCCTCCTCGCGCGACGACCGGCCGGCGCGAGCACGTCGACCGGAGGAAGCCCGCGGATCCCACGCCCGCGTCGCAGCCCCCGAAGGGCAGCGTGCGACCGGCTGCGCCTCACGGGCGTCACGCGCGCGTCACAGCACGCGCGGGGAGCGGGCGCACCACGCAGACGAGCGGCGTGCACAGGAGACCCGTGCACGCCGCTCGTCGCAGGCGTCGCTCCGTCGGGGCTGTCGTCCGGCGATCAGCCGTCGGACGACGCCGTCAGGTCATGCTGCCGCGCACGTCACCGTGGCCCCAGCGCCGGACCCGGTGCCCTGGAAGCCGAACGTCGTGCTCTGGCCTGCGTTCACCTGCCCGTTCCACGGTGCGTTGGCGACGGTGATCTGCGCGCCGCCGTTCGCCTGGCCGTTCCACACGTTGGTCACCGAGCCGGACGGCAGTGTGACGGTGACCCGCCACCCGTTCAGCGGCGTGCTGCCGGCGGTGACCTTGACGTCCGAGACGAACCCGCCGGGCCAGCCGTTCACGAGCGTGTAGGTCGCGGTGCAGCCGGCGTTGGGCTGCGACGTCGGAGAGGGCGTCGGTGTGGCCGGCGGGGACGGGGTGTGCGAGTAGGTGGGGGTGGGCGTCGGCGTCGGCGGCATCGTGTGCGAGGGGGTCGGCGTCGGCGTCGGACTCGGCTGCGGGCCTGATCCCCACGCGTCCTTCAGGAACGCGGCGATGGTGTCCCAGCTCGGGTTCGGCGTGCCCTGGGTGACGCTCTCGCGGCACCCGTCGGTGGTCCGGACCGTCTGCTGGCCGAAGCGCGACGAGCTGGTCACGTCGGCGTGGCTGTGACCCGCGCCGGGCACCGAGAAGAACTGGGTGTCGACGCACGCGGCCTTGAGGGCGTCGTACAGGATCTCGGTCTGCGCGTGCGGCACGACGTTGTCGCTGCGGCCGTGCAGCAGCATCATCGGCGGGTCGTTCGCGTCGACGTAGGCGATCGGGTTGGCCTGCTGCGCCTTGGCGGGGCAGGTCGGGATCGCGCACCCGAGCAGCTGCGCCTCGGGCGCGTCGGGGCTGTTGTGGTCGATCCAGCCGCCCTGGTCCTGCTGCGCGAGCTTGACGAAGTCCGTGGGACCGAAGAAGTCGACGCCGGCCTGGACGGCGCTCGAGACGCCGACCGTGCCGATGGTGCCCTCGAGCGAGGAGACGCCGCCCGTGAGCGCACCCATGGCGGCGACCCAGCCACCCGAGGAGTCGCCCATGGTCGCGAACTTGGCGGGGTCGAGCTTGTACTGGGTGGCGTTGGCGCGCAGGAAGCGGATCGCCGCCTTGACGTCGTGCACCTGGGCAGGGAACTTCGCCTGCGAGCTCGAGCGCACGCTCACACCCGCGACGGCGATGCCGCGGGGGTTGAGCTGCTGCGCGATCGCGTTCGCACCCGACTTGCCGTCGTCGGACGTCCACGCCGAACCCGTGGACCACACGACGAGTGGCCAAGGCCCGGCGCCGTCCGGGACGTACAGGTCGAGCAGGTGGCCGCGGCTGCCCTGCGGGTCGGCGGGTGCGTAGGCGACGTTCGTCGTGGTCTGGACCGCGCTCGCGGGTGCGCCTGCCGCCGCGATCGCGCCGACGGCGGCGAGCGCCACCGCCCCCCACCAGGCCGTCGCCCTCCTGCGTGTGCTCCACATGACGATGTCTCCCCTCGCGCGGTTGCCTGGTCGACCGACTGTGGTCAGCCGTGGCACGGAGGGGCTAGGGCCGAATCATTTCGGCTCGGGCACCGGAGGTTTCGGAGCGACGATCAGTGGTCGTCGGCATCGGGGGAGTCGTCCGACGAGTCCGTCGTGCGGTCCTCCTCGGTCGCCGACGGAGCGACCGGCGACGTCGAGGGGGACGTGACGTCGGGGCGGCGGCGCATGCGGTCGGTCCACGTGCGGGTCCGTCGGTCGCCGGTCGGCTGGTCGCTGGTGGATCGGTCGGCGGTCGGCTCGTCGGCCTCGGCGACGTCCTCCCAGCCGCGGTTGCGACGCAGGGCCTCGACGTCCTCGTGCAGGAGCGGGTCGTCGACGATCTCGTGGCGCCGCACGTAGGTGGATGCGACGGCCTGGATCGTCGCCATGACGGGCAGCGCGAGGAACGCGCCCATCGCGCCGAACACGGCGCCGAACCCGATCACGCCCAGGAACGAGACCGCCGGGTTCAGCTGGAGGGCCCGGGCGGAGATCTTGGGGGAGAAGACGTAGTTCTCGAGCTGCTGGTAGGCGATGATCCACGCGACCACGAGCAACGCCTTGAGCGGCGAGATCGTCAGCGCGACCGCGACGGGGAGCGCCCCGCCGATGTACGTTCCGATCGTCGGGACGAACTGCGACACGATGCCCGTGAACGCCGCGAGCGGGAGCGCGTAGGGGATCTCGACGATCATGAGGAAGATCCACGTGAAGACGGTCGAGAGCGCGGCGAGCACGAGGCGCGAGTTGATGAAGTCGGCGACCTTCTCCTGCGAGACCTCCCAGAGGCGCAGGACCTCGCGCTGACGGCTCGGCTCGAGGTACGCGAGGACCGCGGCGCGGAAGCGGGGGCCGGCGCTCGCCATGTAGTACGTCACGAGCAGGATCGAGGTGGCGTTGAAGATGCCGCCGATGAGCGACGCGCCGGCGCCGATGATCCCGGGAGCGAGCGACTGCCAGTGCTTGCCGAGGGTGTCCAGCGCCTCGTCCGCCGTGGGGATCTGGGTCCCGAACCGGTTGTCGAGCCACTCGGCGAAGTCCGCGTAGTACTCCGGCAGGTGCGTGACGAAGTCGACGACCTGCTGGACGAAGAGGCTGCCGAACAGGGCGATCACGAGGGTCATGAGGACGCCCGCCGTCAGCATGACCAGGCCGGTCGCACGCGTGCGGCGCACGCCGCGCCGCACGATCCAGCGGATCGGCGGCTCCATCGCGAGCGCGATGAACCACGACCACGCGAGGATCGTGATGACGTTGGTGAGCAGCCCGAGCGAGCGCCAGATGAAGATCCCGGCGAACACCGCGACACCGGTCATGAGCAGGGCGCGGGGCAGCCACGCCGGCGGGCGCCGGGAGTCGACAGCGGTGGGGCGGAGCTTCGGCATCGGTCCTCGTCGTCTCGAGCAGGATCGGGCGAGCAGGTCGTCGCGATGACGCTACCGGTGCGGGGACCTGCGGACGCGCACCGCCGGGCAGATGCTGCCATGCTCGTCCCAGCGTGACCTCACGGAGGTGTGTCATGGCGGACCAGTCGACACCACGCGAAGCGAGGGGCTCCCGGCCCCGACGCCCCGCTGCTGGCGCGCACCCGGCGGACCAGCTGACAGAGCCGGTCCCCGTCGGCGAGGTCCCCGTCGGGGACGACGCCGTACGCGAACGGCTCGCGGCCCTGGAGGCCGAGAACGCGCGGCTCAGGGAGCAGCTCGACGCGGTCCCGACCGTGACCTCACCCGTGCCCGTCGCAGCGCTGGTGCCGCGCGGGCCCCGGCACGTCGGACGCTCGACGCTCGCGGTCGTGCTCCTGCTGCTCGGTGCGCTCCTCGCGCCCGTCGCGGTGATCGCCTCCTGGGCCGGTGGGCTGATCGACGACACCGACCGCTGGGTCGAGACCGTCGCGCCCCTGGCCGACGACCCCGCCGTGCAGCAGGCGGTGACGAACCGGATCACGACGGCGATCGTCGACGCGGTCGGAGTCGACGACCTCGCCACCGAGGCCACGTCCGCGCTCGCCGGGCTCGGGCTCCCACCGCGCGTCTCGACGCTCGTCGAGTCGCTGCAAGCGCCGCTCGCGAGCGCGGCGACGGACTTCGTGCGCCGCGGGGTCGAACGGGTCGTCACCTCGGACGCGTTCTCGACCGCGTGGACCGAGGCCAACCGCACGGCGCACGAGCAGCTCGTCGCCGCGCTGCGCGGCGACCCGGACGCGCTCGCGAGCATCGGTGCCGACGGCACCCTGAGCGTCCAGCTCGCCACGGTCGTCGACGCCGTGACCCAGCTCCTCGTCGACCGTGGCTTCACGATCCTCGAGCGGTTGCCCGCCATCGACGCGTCGTTCCCGCTCATGCAGAGCGCGGACCTGGTGCGTCTGCAGAGCGCGTACCGGCTCCTGCACGCCGCCGGGACGTGGCTCCCGTGGGTGTCGTTGCTGCTGCTCGCGGGCGGCGTGCTCGCCTCGCGGCACCGTTCGCGCGCGCTCGTCGTGGCGGGCCTCGCGCTCGCGGGCGCGATGCTGCTCCTGGGCGTCGGCCTCGCGGTCGGCCGCACGCTCTACACCGAGTCTCTGCCCGAGGCGGTGCAGCGGCCCGACGTGGCGGTGATCGTCTACGACCAGGTGATCTCGCTGCTGCGGATCGCGCTGCGCGCGGTCGCCGTGCTGGGCCTCGTCGTCGCGATCGTGGCCTTCGTCGCGGGTGGCACGACCGCGGCCCGCTCGCTGCGCCGCTCGTGGTCGCGGGGGGTGGCGGCGGTGCGCGGTGCGGGCGACCGGCACGGGGTGTCCACCGGGCCCGTCGGACGGTGGCTCGACGAGCAGCGCACGTTCGTCCGCATCGTCGTCGTGTCGGTCGCGGGACTGGTCATCGTCCTGGCGGACCGGGTGACGCCCGCGCTCGTGGGGTGGACCGCGATCGTCGCGATCCTGGTCCTGCTCGTCGTCTCGCTCCTTGCGCGGCCGGCGCGGCCGGCCGACGCGGCGGACGTCGACCCGGCGGCGAGCCCTGCCAGCGTCCGCTGACGTACCCGTGCACGGTGTGCCGCGCCAGGAAGGCCGGGCGCACCGGCGCGCCGGCGCGCACCTGGCGTGGCGCGCTCGTGACTACGAGTTCGCGGTGCGGTGGATCGTCGCGGGATGGCTGCGGCCCGGCGGCGCCGCCGAGCTCGCGCGGCCGCCCGTGCGAGGTCGGCCCGTGGTGCTCGTGCCGGGCGTGTACGAGGCGTGGCACTTCCTGAGGCCGCTCGCGCGCCGCTTGCACGAGCACGGGCTGCGGGTGCACGCGGTGCCGTCGCTGGGGCGCAACCGCCGGCCCGTGCCGGAGTCCGCCGACCTCCTGCGCGCGTCGATCGCGGCCCTGGGACTGCACGACGTGGTGCTGCTCGCGCACAGCAAAGGCGGTCTGATCGGCAAGCGCGCGATGATCGACGACCTGGTGTCCGACGACCCGCGCATCGCCTCGATGATCACCGTGAACACCCCGTTCGTCGGCTCGCGCTACGCGCGGTGGGTCCCGCTGCGTGCGGTCCGCGCGCTCGTGCCCCACGACGAGGCGATCCTCGCGCTCGTGGTGGACCGGACCGTGGACGAGAGGATCGTCCCGGTGCGCAGCGTCTGGGACCCGCACATCCCCGACGCCCGCGGGCCTGATGGCCGCGAGGCCGTGGTGCTGCGCACGCCGGGGCACTTCCGTGCTCTGGCCGACCGTGCGCTCGAGGACCTCGTCGTGCGGCACGTGCTGGACGAGGACCGCTAGCGCCCGCCGAGCTGGAGCACACGGGACTGGCCTGGCTCGTCGGGGTCGTCGACGATCTCCTCGCCGTCCAGCCAGGAGCGCACCACGTGCGCGAGCTCGCCAGGGTGGCTGAAGTTCACGGCGTGCGCCGCCCCTTCGACGAGCACCACCGTGACGTGCGCCGGGGCGAGCTGCGCCAGCTCGCGCACACGCCGCGGCGGCGGCATGAGCGGGTCGCGGCTGCCGAGCACGGCCAGCGCCGGCACGGGCGTGCGCAGGAGCCGTTCGAGCGACGGGAACCGGGTGAGCTCGCTGAACAGGTGGAACGCGTTGACCGGGCCGAACCTCACGTAGTCGGGCAGTGCGACCGGGGCCATCCGGGTGCTCTCCCGGAGCACGTCCTGGCCCAGCTGGCGCAGCGCACGGCCCAGCGGCTGGTTCTGGACGCCGCCCGCGGGGCTCACCAGCACCGTGCGGTCGATACGGTCCGGGACCTGGTGGGCGAGCTCGAGGCTGATCGGGCAGCCCATCGAGTTGCCGAGCAGCACCACGCGCTCGAGCTCGAGGGCGTCGAGGACGCGCAGCAACGCGTCCGCCAGCGCCGGGATGCCGAGCGTGTGGCCCCAGCCCTCGCTGCCGCCGTAGCCCGGCAGGTCCGGGACGACCTGGGGTGAGTGACCCGCCAGCCGGCGGGCCGTCGGCATGAGGTACGCACCCGAGATCGCGAAGCCGTGCACGTGGACCACGGGGAGCCGGTCGGGGCGGTCGGCGCTGCACCGCACCCTGACCGTGTGACCGTCGACCACCACGCGGCGCTCGTGCCAGCCCTCGTCGGGCGTCTCCATCTCCTGAGCGTGGCAGACCTGCCCCGCCCAGGCGAGGCGGGTCGAGGCGCGGGCTACACGAACCGCTGGAGCCAGATCTTGCCGGTGGTCGACCGGTACACCAGAGCGCCACGTCCGGCGACCGAGCGGGCGACCTCGACGAAGGTGTGCGCGACGTCGCCCTGCTCGACCGCGGTCGACCCGACCCTGCGGATCGTGCCCCACGTGCCGGACGTCGTCCGGTCGCGCGCGTACACCACGCCCGCCTCGACGCCGCTCGCCTGGACCCAGGCGACGGTCGCCGCGCGCGCGTCGCCCGCGGCCTCGTCGACGCCGACGACGCCGGAGCGCTTCGCGACCGTCGTCGGCGAGCTCCAGGTCGTCGACGTGCGGGAGCGTGAGCGCACCGAGACCGCATCGGTCGCGAGCTCGACGCGCCCGTCGGGGCGGCTGGTCAGGTCGAAGGACCACCCGGGCACCGTGGCGGTCGCCCACGCGCCCGTGGACGTGGCGCGGGACGCGACGCGGACGCCCGAGCCCGAGTTCCACGCGACGCTCACGCTGCCTCCTGACGCCGCGACGACCGCCTGCCGGCCGTAGATGAACGCCGGGCTCGCGTCGCGCCGCACGACCGTCGGTGCGGTCCAGGCGCCGGTCGCCGACGCGCGCGACGCGACCGAGAGCACGGCGGCGCCGGTGGAGTCCACGTCGACCGCGAGCAGGGCGGCGGTGCCGTCCGGCGCGACCGCGAGCTCGACCTCCGGCAGCGCCGCGCGCAGCGTGCGCGCCGCCCAGGAGCCGGGCCGGCCCGTGAGGACCTTGGTCGCCGTGGCCGTCCGGTACGCGATCGTGTACCGACCCGAGCGGTCGACACCCACGTCGAAGCCGCCGAGGTGCACGGAGGCGAGCTTCGTCGGGGCGGACCACGTCGTCGACCCTGCGGCCCGCGCCGCGACGTAGAGGGTCGTCGGGTCGTCCCACTCGACCGCGGTGTCGCGCGTCCACGCGACGAGCGCACCGCCCTTCGGAGACTCCACGAGCTCGACGTCGCCCGTGACCTTCGTGCGGCTGAACGCGACCTTCGGGACGGCCCCCGACGAGGCTCCGACGCCCACCACGGTCAGCGACAGGCCGCCGGACGACCCGGAGACCGCCGTGACGTCCGTGATGCCGTCCTCGCCGACCCGCACATCGGTCGTGGCGTTCTTGGCGACGGGGAGCGCGACCGACGATCGCCAGGTCGCCGCGGACGAGGGCACCGCGCCGAGGACGACGAGCGCGAGCGCAGCGGTCGTCGCGGCGACGACTCGACGGCGAGCGGCGTGCATGCGGTGCGTGGTACCGAGCTTCACGGGGTTCTCCTTCGAGCCGCGCGACGAGTCACACGCGAACGCTAGCGCTGCGGTCGACCGGGCGGCAGGGGTCCTCGTCGCCCTGGTCACCGGGTGCGGCGGCGCCGCCCGGCGCGGGCGGGTGCCCCGCACGGGCCCCGCGACCCGACGGCGGGACGAAGGTCCGCGGCCGATGGGGTGGCGCGCTCACCCATCTGCCCGTCCTGACCTGCAGATTCACTCGTGGGAGGCCTCCTGCGGCCGCGGCGGCGGTCGATGGATGGACCGCGGTCGCGCGCGAGGCGCATCCGTCGCGCCGAACACCTGGAGCCCGCTCGTGAGGACAACCGCGATCACCCCGACGTCGGTCGAGCGCACGTTCGGTCGGGAGGAGATCATCGTCTCCAAGACGGACCCGCAGGGGCGCATCACCTACGCCAACGACGTGTTCGTCCGCGTCTCGGGCTTCGAGCGCAGCGAGCTCCTCGGGCGCCCGCACTCGGTCATCCGTCACCCGGACATGCCCCGCGCGCTCTTCCAGCGGTTGTGGGACACCATCGGCGCGGGAGACGAGATCTTCGCCTACGTGAAGAACATCGCTCGCGACGGGTCGTTCTACTGGGTGCTCGCGCACGTCACGCCCTCGTCCCGCGGCGGCCGGACGGTCGGGTACCACTCCAACCGGCGCCTGCCCGCGCCGGGCGCGGTGCGGGAGATCGAGATCCTCTACGACCTCCTGCTCGCGGAAGAACGCCGGCACACGACCGGCAACCAGGCGGTGGCGGCCTCGAGCGCCCTGCTCGAGCGTGAGCTGGCCGACCGAGGCGTGACCTACGACGAGCTCGTCTGGGACGTCATCAACCGCCACGGCGGTGCGCGATGATCGGTCTCCGACGTTCGACGACCGCACCGGCGTCGGTCGAACCGGCCCGGCAGGACGTGGTGGGCCAGGACCTCGCGCCGATCGTCGACGTGCTGCGTCTCGCTGCCTCGGGTGACCTGGAGGCGCGCGTCGTCGAGCCGGGAACCGGACCCGTGGGCGAGCTCGCCGACATGCTCAACCACCTGCTCGACGTCAACGACGCGTTCGTCCGTGAGTCGGGCGCGGCGCTCAGCGCGAGCTCCCAGGGGCGCTTCCACCGCACGCTCATCGAGCGCGGTCTGCCGGGCGCCTACCGCGAGGGGGCCCGGCGCATCAACGCCTCACGCGACCTCATGCGGGACGCCGCCGAGCGCTCGGCGCGCGAGTCGCGCCTACGGGCCGAGATCGTCGGGCAGGCCGTGGAGGTCTCCCAGCACGTCGCCGCGGCGTCGACCGAGCTGGGCGCGTCCGCGCAGTCGCTCGGGGACTCCGTCGGCGACGCGGTGCGCGAGCTGCACGAGGCGACCCGGCTGGTCGAGCGGCTCGCGCAGTCGTCCGAGAAGATCGACTCGGCCGTCACCGTCATCGGTGCGGTCGCGGCCCAGACCCGTCTGCTCGCGCTCAACGCGACGATCGAGGCGGCGCGCGCGGGAGCCGCCGGGCGGGCGTTCTCGGTGGTCGCC
>NZ_LFKW01000035.1:0-5175 GCF_001040865.1 Cellulomonas sp. A375-1
ACGCGGGTGAGCAGCTGCACGGCGCGGATGGCGTCGTCGTTGCCCGGGATCGGGTAGTCCACGACGTCGGGGTCGCAGTTCGTGTCGAGGATCGCGACGACCGGGATGCCCAGCTTGCGCGCCTCGTCGACCGCGAGGTGCTCCTTGTTCGTGTCGACGATCCACACGGCCGAGGGGACCTTGGCCATGTCACGGATGCCGCCGAGCGTCTTCGCGAGCTTGTCCTTCTCGCGACGCAGGACGAGCAGCTCCTTCTTCGTCAGGCCCGAGGCCGCGACGTCGTCGAAGTCGATCTGCTCGAGCTCCTTGAGGCGCTGGAGCCGCTTGTGGATGGTCGAGAAGTTGGTGAGCATGCCACCGAGCCAACGCTGGTTGACGTAGGGCATGCCGACGCGCGCGGCCTGCTCGGCGACGGGCTCCTGCGCCTGCTTCTTGGTGCCGACGAACAGGATCGTCCCGCCGTGGGCGACCGTCTGGGAGACGAAGTCGTACGCGCGGTCGATGTAGGTCAGCGACTGCTGCAGATCGACGATGTAGATGCCGTTGCGCTCGGTGAAGATGAAGCGCTTCATCTTGGGGTTCCAGCGGCGAGTCTGGTGCCCGAAGTGGACACCGCTCTCGAGCAGCTGGCGCATGGTCACGACGGCCATGGCACTTCCTTCCGTGGCGAGCCGCAGCGAGCGGCCCGCACGTCGAGCGAGAGCGGCACGTGGTGCGCTCCCGCGATGCGGTTTGTCGGCGCCGGCGGATGCCGGTGCCCCTGGCGCCACGACGGCCCGCACCGTGAGTCCCGGTCACCCGGCGCTCACGGACCTGTACGGGCACGCCCCCGAGGTCGGACCTCAGGAATGATGGCGCGCGAAGTCGACCGGCTCTCACCGGTCGCGCCAGAAGTCTAGCCCACCCTCGCCGTGGTCGTGGACGAGGCGCCGCCTGCTCCGGTCGCGTGCTCCCGTCGCCTCTCAGAACACGTCGCGCGACGACCCGCCCCCAGCCCTCGTCGGTCCGGCACGCGTCCACAGGAGCGCAGGTTCGCGGCACGGCGTGCGGCGCCGCCCGGGCACGCTCGACGGATGCCGCCGACGTCCACCCGACCACCAGCCCCGCGCAGCCGTTCGTCCTCCCGCCGCGCGCTCCCTGGTCGACCGCTCCTGCACCGCGCACTCCCGGGTCGACCGCTCCCGGGTCGACCGCTCCTGGGCCGCCTGCTGCTGACGTTCCTGCTGCTCGCACCGGCCGCGTGCGCACCGGCGCCCGCCCGGGCGGCCCCGGCAGAGGCCACCGCGGACGCGGGACCGGCACGCGCGGCGGAGGCGGCGCGCTACGTGCTGCCCGCCCCGGGCACCCACGTCGTGCGGGCGTTCGAGCCGCCCCCGCAGCCGTGGTCGGCCGGGCACCGCGGGGTCGACCTCGCCGTCGTGCCGGGCGGGCCGGTGGTCGCCCCGCAGGCGGGGGTCGTCGCGTTCGCGGGCGACGTCGCGGGGCGAGGTGTCGTGACGGTGCGGCACGACGACGGGCTCACGTCGAGCCTCGAACCCGTGCGACCGTCCGTCGCGGTCGGGACGCGCGTCGCCCGGGGCGCGGGCGTCGGGGTGGTGGACGCGGCGGGGCACTGCGCGCCGGTCACCTGCCTGCACTGGGGCGTGCGGACGGCGCCGACGCGGTACGTCGACCCGCTCTCGCTCGTCGGACCAGCCGGGCCGGTCGTGCTGCTGCCGGGGTGACCCCCGCGCTGCGGCCGCTGCCGGCGACGGTCAGTAGCGCTCGGCCTCCGTCAGCCGCGTGCGCAGCCGCGTCATCGCCGCCGTGTGCATCTGCGAGATGCGCGACTCGGTCACCCCGAGCACCCGACCGATCTCCGCGAGCGTCATGCCCTCGTAGTAGTAGAGGACGACGACGATCCGCTCACGCTCGCCGAGCTGCTCGATGGCACGCGACAGCAGGTGCGCCGTCTCCGCGTCCGCGAGCGTGCCGGCCGGGTCCATGATGCGGTCGTCGCAGAGCGTGTCGCCCAGCGACACCCCGCCTGCCCGGTCCTCGCCGCCCAGGAGCTCGTCGAGCGCCGCGAGGTTCGAGGTGGACAGCTGTGAGCACACCGCACGCAGGTCCGAGACGGGCACGCCGAGGTGCGCCGCGAGCTCCGCCTCGTTCGGTGCGCGGTGCAGCGTCGCCTCGAGCTCGGCGAACGCACGGTCGAGCGAGCGGGCCTTGGTCCGCACCGAGCGCGGCACCCAGTCCATCGCGCGGAGCTCGTCGATGATCGCGCCGCGGATGCGCGACGACGCGTACGACTCGAACTTCACCGAGCGGTCGAGCTGGTACTTCTCGATCGCGTCGATGAGGCCGAACATGCCGTAGGAGACCAGGTCGGCCTGCTCGACCGTCGCGGGCAGGCGCATGCCGACCCGGCCGGCGACGGCCGTGACGAGCGACGCGTAGTGCAGGATCAGGGCGTCGCGGTGAACGCGCTCCCCCGTCGCCTTGTACGCCACCCACAGCTCGGTGACCTCGGGCGCAGGCTGCGCACCGCGCTGGCTCGGGACCTCAGGGAGCACGACGACCGCGGCGAGCTCGATCTCGGGCTCGTCGTCGAGCGCGACACCGGGGACGACGTCGTCCACCTCGGCGACGAGCAGACCACGCTGCTGCGGGATCGTGCCGGCCGGGGCGGCGTTGCCCTGGCCGACCGCGCGCAGCGCGGGCGTGGTGTCCACGTGGATGCTCATGGTCGTCCGTCCTCAGGCTCTCGGGTGAGCCTGCGCGTAGGCCGAGCGAAGCCGCTCGGCGGATACGTGGGTGTAGCGCTGGGTGGTCGTGAGGCTGGCGTGGCCGAGGATCTCCTGCACGCTGCGCAGGTCCGATCCGCCTTCCAGCAGGTGGGTCGCCGCGGAGTGGCGCATCCCGTGGGGCGCGAGGTCGACCCCGGTCGCAGCGGTCGCACGGTGCACGACGGTGCGCACCTGACGCTGGTCGATCCGGTGACCGCGGGCTCCGACGAACAACGCGTCGTCGGAGGCGGCGAGCGTGGAGCGCACGCGCAGCCACGCGTCGAGCGCACGTGCAGCGGGAACGCCGAACGGCACGACGCGCTGCTTGTCGCCCTTGCCCGTGACACGCAAGGTCCGCTGCGCGAGGTCCACGTCCACGACGTCCGCGCCGCACAGCTCTCCGACCCGCACCCCCGTCCCGTAGAGGACCTCGAGGATCGCCCAGTCCCGCACGGTCAACGGGGACGCGGGGTCGGCCTGCCCAGCGAGCGCGTCGAGCGCGCGGCGCGCGGCGTCCTGCGAGAGGACGACCGGCAGGGGCGCGCCGGCGCGGGCGGGGGCCAGACGCAGCGACGGGTCGGTCGCGATCAGCCCGGTACGCGCGGCCCAGGAGAAGAACGCCCGCGCACTCGCGCCGCGACGTGCGAGGGTCGCCCGGCTGCTCTCGTGCGCGGCCATGGCACCGAGCCACGAGCGCAGCATCGCGAGATCGACGTCCGCGAGGTCGTGAGCACCGTGCCGTGCCGCGTGGCGCAGCAGCGCGTCGATGTCCCCCAGATAGGCCCGTACGGTATGGGGCGACAGGCCGCGCACGTGGGTCAGATGGGCCGAGTAGTCCGCGAGCAGGCGCGCGCGAGCCGGCGCCTGTGCGGTGATCTCGGCCACGTCCATGCGGATACCGTGACGGTTTTCGACGCGCCGAACAAGTCTCACATTCACCTGTCCGGCCTAACGGTGGGCGTTTGTCAGGCGATTGTCCGAATTGAGTCGGACATTTCTCTCGGATCGCCGCGCATTTCACCCGCAGCAGTTGCTCAGGTCACACCCTCCGCGCGCCATCCGGACCCCTCATGCCGCGCGAGACCGGCCAGCTCGAGCGATCCGAGGGCCTCGATCGCCTCCGTCGTGGTGACCCCCGCCACCCGTGCCACCTCGGCCGTGGGGCGCGCCGTGCGCGTTCCCAGAGCGTCGTGGACGCGTCGGCCCAGAGCGTCCACACCGTCCAGGCCCCGCGCCGCCACGCGAGGCTCTGGTGCGAGGTCGGCGCCGAGCGCGCCGGCCAGCTCCACGACCTCCGCCGCATCCGTCACGCACGTCGCGACGCCCTCCCGCAGCAGCCGGTGACAGCCCGCCGACGCCATCGACGTCACGGGTCCCGGCACCGCACCCACGGGCCGGTTCAGGCGCGCCGCGTGGTTCGCGGTGCTCAGCGCGCCCGAGCGCCAGGCCGCCTCGACGACGACGGTTGCGGCCCCGAGTGCGGCGATCAGTCGGTTGCGCTGCAGGAACCGGCTGCGCGTGGGCAGGCTGCCCGGCGGCACCTCGCCCACGACTGCTCCCCCGCTCGCGACCGCCTCCTCGATCAGCCTGACGTTGCCCGCCGGGTACGCGCGGTCCACGCCCCCGGCGACCACGACGAGCGTGCGCCCGCCGCTCGCCAGCGCACCGCGGTGCGCAGCAGCGTCGACGCCGTACGCGCCACCGGACACCACGACGAACCCGGCGTCGACCAGCCCCGCGGCCAGGTCGATCGCGACGCGTTCGCCGTAGGCCGTCGCGGCGCGTGCCCCGACGAGCGCTGCCGTCCGGGCACGACCGGTGCTCGGCCAGCGCGCGGCGGCCGGATCCCCGCGCAGCCACAGGCACGCGGGTGCCGCGGCGCCGAGGTCGTCGAGCCCGGCGGGCCACTCGCGATCACCGGGGACCAGGACCCGCACGTGGGACACCCCGTTCGGCGGCGGACGGTGCACCGACCAGCCCTCGGCGGCCAGGCGCGTCATCCGAGGCGCCCAGCGCTCCACGGCCCGCACGAGACGCGCCGGCGCGTCGCCCGTGGGCGCAGCCCGCGCGGGGACGTCGACGAGTCCCGCTGCGGAGTCGACGACCCACTGCCACGCCTGCACGGCGCCGAGCTGGGCGAGCAGCGCGCCCGCCACGACGTCGCCCGGCTCGGCGAGCGCGCTCCAGGCCGCGCGCGCCCACCGCTCCTGCTCGTCGACGACGGGCGTCCCGCCCGCCTCGTGGTGCACGCTCATGCCCCACGGCCCCGGGTCCGCAGCGCCAGGGCCCGGCCCACGTCCGAGCGCCCGGGCGCGGTACGGCCCGCGAGATCGGCCAGCGTCCACGCGACGCGGAGCACACGGTCCGCACCGCGTCGGCTCAACGTGCCGCGGTCGACCGCGCGGTC
>NZ_LFKW01000036.1:0-8817 GCF_001040865.1 Cellulomonas sp. A375-1
ACCTCACGAGCGAGTGGAACACCGACGAGTCGCGGCCGCGCAAGTTCTACCGGACCAGCGCCGCCGGCCGGCAGCTCGCCCGCACCCTGACCGACGAGCTCCGCGCGATCGCCGCCGCGGTCGACGCCCTGCCCGACAAGGAGTGACCATGCACCGCACCCCAGCCCACCCGGGCGCGACCAGCGAGGCCCTCACCGACGCGAGCCTGACCGCGCGGTACGTCGAGGCCGCGACGCGCACCGTGCCGGACGCGCAGCGCGCCGACGTGGCCGCCGAGCTGCGCGCGTCGATCGACGACCAGGTCGAGGCGCGCGCCGCGCAGGGCGCGGACCCCGCGGCGGCCGAGCGCGCCGTCCTGACCGCGCTCGGCGACCCCGACGCGCTCGCCGCGGGCTACACCGACCGCCCGCTGCACCTGATCGGCCCGCGCTTCTTCCTGGCGTGGTCGCGCCTGCTCAGGCTCCTGCTCGCGATCGTCGTGCCCTGCGTGGCGTTCGCGGTCGCCCTCGGGGGCGCGCTCGACGGCGACTCGTTCGGCTCGGTCGTCGGCTCGGTCGTCGTCACCGCGATCGGTGTCGCGGTGCACCTCGCGTTCTGGACGACGCTCGTGTTCGCGGTCGTCGAGCGCACGTCGCGGGCGGACCACGAGCCGCTCGCGCCGTGGAGCGTCGAGAAGCTGCCCGAGAAGCAGGACACCGGCACGGGTCTGGGCGAGCTCGTCGCGACCCTCGGGCTGCTGGCGCTCGCCGCCGGTGCGGTGCTCTGGGACCACGCGCGCGGCGTCGTCGTGACGGGCCAGACGGACGAGTCGTTCCTCGACCCCTCGCTGTGGCCGGTGTGGACCACGGGCCTGTTCGTCCTGCTCGCCGCGGAGGCGCTGATCGCGGTGACCGTGTACGCGCGGCGGCGCTGGACGATGCCGCTGGCGGCCGCGAACGCGGTGCTCAACCTGGTGCTCGTCGTCGGCGTGCTGTGGCTCTACGCGCAGGACCGGCTGGTCAACCCCGAGTTCTTCCCGGCGCTCGTCGAGGGGGACGCGGCCGAGGTCACGAGCATCGTCGCGACCGTGCTGGCGTTCGTGTTCGTCGGCAGCGGGCTGTGGGACACGTTCGACGGGTTCCGCAAGGCACGCCGGGTGCGGTGACGCCTCAGCAGGTGTCCGCGGCCGGCTGGCCCGCGAAGCGGGCACCCGTCCAGGCGAACAGGTCGCGCATCGCCGGCGAGCCCGCCTCGACGAGCGGCACGTGGTTGAGCCCCGCGTAGGTGCGGTAGTCCACGGCGTACCCGGCGTCGCAGCGCGCCCGCACGTAGGCGTCCTGCGCGGCCGGCAGGACGAGCGAGTCGTCGGCGCCCTGCCCGACGAGCACCGGCGCGTCGATCGGGCCGGACGGCACGTTCTGCACGAGGCGGTCGTGCAGCGCGCCGCGGTCCGGGTCGCCGTCCCAGATGGGCTTGTCGAGCACGAGGGTCGAGAGCACCGAGACCAGGACGCCCGGGTCCTCGAGGCACCGCTGCGCCATCTCCCGCACGAGCGTGCGCGCGGCCGGGCGCACGTAGTCGTCGAACCGCACGTCCGGGTAGGTGCTCGTGTAGCCCTCCGCGACGTACGCCGCGAACAGCTCCCCGCCCGTGATGCCGTCGAGGCTGTGCACGAGCTCCGGCAGGTTGGCCGCGGGCGCCAGCGCGGCGACGCCGTCGAGCGTGAGCTCGGGCGCGTACGACGACGCGAGCACGCCCGTCCACAGCGCGGCACCCCCGCCCTGCGAGTGCCCCCACACGACCGTCCGGTCCGCGAGCGCGACGCCCTCGAGCTGGTGCGCGGCGCGGATCGAGTCGAGGACCGAGCGTGCCGTGGCGTCGCCGACGAGGTACGCGTGCGGGCCCCGGGTGCCGAGGCCCACGTAGTCGGTCGCGACCATCGCCCAGCCGTGCGCCGCGACCTGGTCGGCGACGAACATCGCCCCGGCCGCGAGCCCCGACTCGAGCACGGACGGCGCGCAGCCCGGCGAGACGCCGGTGGTGCCGTGCGCCCAGGTCACGACGTCGGCGGGCGGCGCCCCCGCACCGACCGACGACCGCGGCACGAGCACCAGCCCCGACGCCACCGCGGGCGTCCGGTCGTCACGCGTCGTGGTGTAGAGGATCCGCCAGGCCGCGACGCCGTCCGGGACCCAGTCCGCCGCGAAGGGCTCGCTGCGGATCAGCCGTCCCGGCTCGGCGGGCACGGCCTCGGGTGGCGTGTAGAACGCGTCGGGCCGGTGCGCTCCGCGCTGCAGCCCCACGCTGACCACCGCGACGACGACCGCCAGCAGCAGCACCGCCGCGTTGCCGCCGAGCCGCCACCGTCCCGGGCGCGCCCGCTCGCGAGCGCCCGCCCGGGCGGGTCTGCCCGTGGTCGCCGCGACGATCGCACGGGCGCCCAGCATGAGCACCTTGAGCCCGAAGACCAGGCCCACGACGAGCAACGTGACGTCCGGCCACGCGAGCGCGACGAGCCCGAGCAGCACCGACGCCGCGCCCCCGAGCCACGCGTTCCACCGCGCGGTCCCGCGCGCCTGCACCCCCGCCCACAGGTCCAGGGCCCCGTCGACGACGAGCGCGACGCCGACGACGAGCGCGAGCACACGGATCGTCGGACCGGGCCACACCAGCACGACGACCGCCGCCGCGAGGTAGAGCGCACCGGACACCCAGCGCAGGTGGCGACCGTCCCGACCCGCCGCGACGAGCTGCGTGCCGCCCGCGACGACGAGCCCCACGACCGCCGCGATCAGCAGCACCGCGAGCGACGAGAACGGCCGCAACGCCAGGAACAGCCCGACGAGCACCGCCAGCACCCCGAGCGCGAACCGCACCCACCGCGCGAACCGCGCCAACGTCCGCCCGCCGTGCGATCCGCGCGAGCCCGGCCGAGCCGGTGACGCCGGCGCGCCCGGACCGGTCGACGAGGGCGTCGGGGCCGAGGGGGCGGGCGGGCCGTCGGGCATGGCGCCAACGTAGCGAGGGATCACGCCGGCCACGGCCCGCTCCTCCCCGACACCCGGGCGGCAGCGTCGCCGCCCTCCCCGCCGGCTCCCCCGCCGCACGACTCCCCCCGGAGAACCCGATGCACTCGACCTACCAGCGCGCCTCGGTCACGCGCGTGCAGAACCGCCCCGGCACCGCGCCCGCGCGCGGCGTCTCCCTCGCCGACTACGCCCAGGCGCTCGAGGCCCGATCCGACGGCCGTCGCTACGGCCGCAACAAGGTCAAGGACGTGCCCGGTCAGGCCGTCGTGACGTTCCCCGACGGGCGCGTCGAGCGGGTCCGGTTCACGCAGGACACCGTCGCCGAGGGCCGCGAGGTGTGGATCCGGACCGCGTGGCGCCGGCGTCGCTCACGCCGCCCCCGCTCGGCGACGGTCTTCCAGGTGGGCGACTGACCGCCAGCCGGCACCGACCGCAGCAGCACCGACCGCAGCAGCACCGACCCCGCGCACCGACCGGGCAGCACCGAACGGGCAGCACCGAACGGCACCACCCCGTGGCGTCGACAGCGCGTGCGTCCCGGGCCCAGGATGGGCGCGTGACACGGCCCGACGACGAGGTGAGCGGCTGATGAGCGGCGTCGCCGAGCGGTTCGCGGGGCTCACCCCCGGGCGCGCGCTCGTCGTCGGCGCCGCGGGCACCGACGCGACGGTGCTGGCCGAGCGCGGCTGGACCGTGACCGTCGTCGACCCGGCGCAGGACTCGCTCGACCGCGCCCGGGACCACGCGGGTGCGACGAGCCGGTTCACCTGGGTGTGCGCCGACCCCGCGACCTGGCTCACCGCGCAGCGGTTCGACCTCGTGACGTCGACGAGCGTCACTCCTCGACCTGACCGCTGGCTCTGCGCGCTCGCGGCGCTCGTCGCACCGCGCGGTTCACTCGTCGTCGGGGCCGACGCGGGCGAGGGCGAACTCGCGGCGCTGCTCGGCCCGGGCGACTGGACGGTCGAGACCGCCCCGCCCGACGGACCGGGCGCTCACGGTCCCGCCGTGCTGCACGCTCGTCGTCGGGGCGCGGTCCTGCACTGACCCCGCTCGGCTACGCGGCCTGCGGTCCCGCGAGCGACCGGCGGCGCGCCTTGGCGCGCACCACCCACCAGATCACACCGCCCACGGTCAGCCCGAACCCGACGACGCCCAGGCCGATCGCGACGAACACGCCCCCGACCGTGCCCAGCAGACCCGAGACGAAGCCCGCGACGTCGTGCCCCTCGACGAGCACGACCAGCGCGTCGTCGGACGACGCGGCCGGGACCGTCAACGTGTACTCGCCCGCCGACTCCACGCGGAACCCCGCGACGGTGAACGCGCGGCTGCCCCCCATGCTCGCGTTGCCGTTCACGCCGGGCGGCTCGGCGGTCACCAGCTCGCCGTCGGGGCCGGTGAGCTGCGCCGTGCCCTCGAGGTTCGCGTAGCGCTCGCTCGCCGGGACCACGAGGTACAGGTCGTAGTAGCCGGGCTCGAGCGTGGCGGTCGTCGTGCCGGGGGCGTCGGTGGACGCGAGCGACGACGAACCCGGGTTCCCGCTGCCGTCGAGCACGCCGAGCGGCACGATCGACACGAACGTCCGCACGACGAAGAACGCGACGACGATCGTCGCGACGACCAGGAAGACTCCCACGGCTGTGAGCGTGATCGGCCCGGCGAGCGACGTCTTGACCGGCCGCGGCGGCACGCCCGGCGGCGGCCCTCCGTACGGCCCGTAGGGCACGGTCGCCCCGGCCCCGTACGGCTGACCGGGGTACGGCTGACCGGGGTACGGCTGACCCGGGTACGGCTGACCCGGGGATGGCTGACCCGAGGATGGCGGACCCGCGTACGGCTGGCCCGGGGGCGGGCCCGGGTACGGCTGCGGCTGCGACGGGTTCGGCTCAGGCTGGTTCGGCTGCTGCGGTGTGGCCCCCATGCCGAGCGAGCCTACGGCGCCGTCGGACGGCGTGGGGGTCAGGTGAGCGGTCGCTGCATCAGGACGACCTCGAACCCGGGCCGGCCCGTCTGCGCGACGGGCTCGAAGCCCCACGAGCGGTAGACGTCGTCCAGGTGCGGGTTGGACGCGCGGTGGTCGAGGCGCAGCCACGTCACCCCCGCCGCCCGCGCCCGCGAGTCCGCCCACTCGACGAGCGCCCGGCCCAGCCCGGAGCCCGACGCGCGCCGCCCGACCATGAGCCCGTGCACGTACAGCGCCGACGCGTCGTCGTCGCCCCAGTACTCCGGGTCCGTACCGACGAGTCGCACGGCGGCGACCACTCCGTCGTCGTCCCGCACCACCCACCACTGCCCGTCCGCGACCTGCGCCGCGATGCGCTCGAGCGGCACCGAGCCGACGGGCCACTGGTCGATCCCGCGCGCGGCCATCCAGTCCTCGAGCGAACGGCGCAGCGCGTGGATCGCCACGACGTCGTCGGTGCCTGCCTGCCGCGGTTCGGTGCTCATGCCTGCCGACGATACGGATGCCGGGCGCCGCCGCCCGTCGGGCGCCGCGCGGCGCTCTGCACAGCGGACACCGACGCGGCGCTTTGCGTAGTGGATACCGACGCGCGGGCCGCCGGCCGCACGCGAGGCTGGCCCACGTCACCGGCACGCAGTCCGCGGGTCGGGGCGGAGGGGGCCTTCCGTGAGTGAGCTGACGCACGAGATCGCGACACCGAGCGCGCCCGAGCCCGAGCCGGTCCCCACCCCCGCCACACAGGCCCTGACCCCGGCACCGCTCAGCCACCTCCCGGTCGGGGGCGAGTTCCTCGGCCCGGACGACGCGTTGCCCGCCTCGCCGACCCCCGGGACCCCCGCGTACCTGCTCGCGTTCGACCCGGCCGTCGGCAAGTTCCGGCAGTCGGAGTACGAGACCGCTCGGCGGATCATCGACGAGCGGCAGGTCAGGCTGCGCCGCGCCGAGCCGGGCGCCCGGCACGACTGGGTCGACCAGCACGGCACGACCTACGACGCCGTGGGCAACTTCCCGGCGAAGTTCTTCGACAAGCAGTGGGACAAGCTGAAGGAGCAGATCGTGCTGCACCTCAAGAAGGCGCAGGTCGTGCCGGTGGACGTGGCACAGTTCACCGAGGAGCAGCGGGTGCTCGTCCGCGAGTTCGTGAGAGGCCTGGCGAACGTCCAGGTCGTCATCGTGGGAGACAAGTGATGGCGGGAACGGTGTTTCTCGAGGACGGCCGCGACTGGAGCACGTCGTCGTCGATCTTCTACTGGACGCTCGACGCGCTGGCCGACCGTGCGTCCGAGCCGCTCGCCGAGATCCTGCGGGAGATCAGCGAGTACAACCTCGGCATGCTCAGCCTGGACGACCTCGCGCCCGAGCAGCGCACCGAGCTCGTGGGGCTCGTCGCCAACCTCCCGACGACCGCACGCGCCGAGCTGCCGCAGAGCGACGGTCGGGACGCGATCCTGGCGCAGCTCGACGAGCTCGCGGCCCTGCTCTCCGGCGGCGCGTCCTCCGCCGACTGACCACCCCGGCCGCACGCTCGTCGGACACGTTCGTCGGACACGCGCGTCGGACACACGTCGCGTCCGACGAACGCGCGTCAGCCGGTGCGCTGGCCGGGCTCGAGCCCGGTGACGGTCGTGAGCAGGAAGACGGAGTCCTCGAGCGCCAGGACCGCGTGCCGCTCGTGGGTGAGCACGACGAGCTCGCCCTCGGCCACCTCGGACTCGTCGATCCCGGTCACGCGCACCCGCCCGACGAGCACCTGCAGGCTGGCCGCGTGCGGCGAGTTGTGCTCCGCGAGCTCGGTACCAGCGACGAGCGCGAGCACGGTCTGCCGGAGCACCCCGTCGTGCACGACGAGCTGCGCGTCTCTCCCGTGCGCGGACGCCCGCGCCGCCTCCAGCCGCTCCCGCCCGGCTCCCACAAGGTCAGCCATCTGCACCCCTTCGTCAGTCGGTAGCCCCACCTTCCCGCACGAGAGGCGTCTCGGCGCGCATATCGGGTGGACCTGGTCACGCCAGGCGTGCCTTTCTCCACCCGTGGGCCGGTCGGGACGCCGCGTCCGAGCCAGGAGCCGCGTTCGTCGGACGCTCGTTCGTCGGACGAGCCCGCCGTCAGCAGCAGCGGTCGTGCGTGAGGAGCTCGCGGGCGTCGTCGCGCGCACGCCACCACTGCGCGCGCGTGAGCGGAGGGTGGTCGGCGCCCGCGTGCGCGGCGACGTACCGGTCGTACGCCGCCTCACCTGTGGACTCACGGACGAACCGCCGCACGCTCGTCGCGACGCCGCGCGCGCCGTCGAGCAGCCGTGCCCACATCAGTGGTGCCCTCCCGCGAGCAGCCTCGGGTCGCCGACCTGCGCGTACTCCGTCTCGACCTTGCGCTCGAGCGGGCTCGGCACGAGCAGCCCCTGCGGTGCGTAGAAGTGCGACGGCTCGTACGGGTCCTCACTGGACTCGGCGGGCGCACCCCGGCCCGCGCCCGCACGCACCGCCTTGAGCACGGCCATCAGCGCCGTGACCATGAGCAGCGCCACGAGCACCAGGAACGCGATCGACAGCGTCCCCTGGATCGCGGTGTTGCGGACCGTGGCGTGCGCGTCGGCGAGCGCCTGCCCCTCGAGCCCGCCCGCGGCGATCGTGTCCTTCGTCGCGTTGTGCAGCGCCCAGTACCCGAGCGCCAGGTCGCTCGAGAAGATCTTCTGGAACGACGCGGTGAACGTCGTGGCGGTGTCCACCGCGAGCGGCACCAGTGGGATCCACACCCACTTCAGGTAGCCCTTCTTGACCACCATCACCGTGACGATCGTGAGCGCGCAGGCAGCGATGAGCTGGTTGGCGATCCCGAACAACGGGAACAGCGTCCGGATCCCGCCGTTGGGATCGGTCACGCCCATGAGCAGCAGCGAGCCCCACGCCGCGACGACGACACCCGTGGTCAGCCACGAGCCGACGCGCCACCCGGGGTCGCGGAACTTGGGCAGCACGTTGCCGATCGCGTCGCCGAGCTGGAACCGCGCCACACGGGTCACCGCGTCCACCGCGGACAGGATGAACAGCGCCTCGAACATGATCGCGAAGTGGTACCAGAACGACATCATGGCTTTGCCGCCGACGACGTTGTGCATGATGTTCGCCATCCCGACCGCGAGGGTCGGCGCGCCGCCGGTGCGCGACACGACGGACGGCTCGCCCACGTCGTCGGCCACGGCCTCGAGCGCAGGGGCTCCGGTGAGCGTGACCTCGTCGCCGTCGACGACCGTCTCCCAGATGATCTCGGGCTGGTTGCCGGCGGGGTCGGACACGCCGAGGTTCGCGATGGCGGCGGCGGCGTTCTCCTCGGGCGTCGCCTGCGCGGAGTACGACGAGCCCGCGGTGGACTGGATGGACGCCGCGGACATGTTCATCGAGAAGTAGATGCCCTGGTTGAGCGAGACCGCCGCCGCGAGCGCCATGATCGCCACGAACGACTCCATGAGCATGCCGCCGTACCCGATCATCCGGGTCTGCGACTCCTTCTGGATCATCTTCGGCGTCGTGCCGGAGGCGACCATGGCGTGCATCCCCGAGAGCGCGCCGCACGCGATCGTGATGAACAGGAACGGGAACAGGGCGCCGGCGAACACGGGCCCCTCGGTGTTGAACGCGAACTCCGTGAAGTCCGGCATCTGCGCGATCGGCCGCACGACCACGATGCCCACGGCGAGCACGATGATCGTGCCGACCTTCATGAACGTCGACAGGTAGTCCCGCGGCGTGAGCAGCAGCCACACCGGCAGCACCGCCGCGAGGAACCCGTAGACCACCATGCAGACGACGAGCGTGGTGGGCGTCAGGTGGAAGAACTCCCCCCACGACG
>NZ_LFKW01000036.1:8903-17709 GCF_001040865.1 Cellulomonas sp. A375-1
GCAGCGCGAGGAACCCGATGATCGAGACCTCGCTGACGCGTCCGGGCCGCAGGAACCGCAGGTACAGACCCATGAGCAGCGCGATCGGGATGGTGCAGCCCACCGAGAACACGCCCCACGGGCTGTCCGCGAGCGCGTTCACGCACACGAGCGCGAGCACGGCCAGGACGATCATCAGCATGACGAACACGACGACGATCGCGACGGTCCCGCCGAACCTGCCGATCTCGTCGCGCGCCATCTGCCCGAGCGAACGCCCGCCGCGCCTCATCGAGTAGAACAGCACGAGCATGTCCTGGACCCCGCCGGCGACCACGACGCCGAAGATGATCCACAGCGTCCCGGGCAGGTAGCCCATCTGCGCGGCGAGCACCGGCCCGACGAGCGGACCCGCCCCCGCGATCGCGGCGAAGTGGTGGCCGTACAGGACGCGCCGGTCGGTGGGGTCGAAGTCGCGGCCGTTGTTGATGCGCTCGGCCGGGGTCGCGCGCGTGTCGTCGGGCCGCATGATCCGGCGCTGCACGTACAGCGCGTAGAACCGATACGCGATCGCGTACGTCGCCACGGCGGTCACGACGAACCAGATCGTGTTGACCTCTTCGCCGCGGATGATCGCGAGCATCGTCCAGCCGGTCGCGCCGACCAGCGAGATCACGACCCACAGCGCGACCTTCCCGGGTGTCCAGCGTGGCTTCTCGACCACCCCGACCGGAACCCCCGTGTCGTCCCGCAGGACCTCCGCGGCTTCCTCGTCGGTGTACTCGGGCAGGTTCTGCGTCGTGGTCGTCATGGTGGCAGCTCCATCGGTGCGCAGGTGGGACTCCGCCATGCTCACGCCACGACGCGCGCACGGCGACTGGACCCGTGTCCGACTTGGGCGCTGGGTCAGACCCCGGCGGGAGCGGGTCCCGGCGCCCCTGGGCCGTCCGACGTCTCCTCGTCGTTCTCCCGGCGCCCGCCGCAGGTGTGCTGGGCGCGCGCGGCGAGGCTAGGTCGCGCGCCACCGGCGGCGATACAGCGCCGATACAGCCGCGGGTGTGCCGGGGTCCGTCACGTCGGCCGCCCCGACGCAGTCCCGGGCGACCAGAGCAGTGCCGTCAGGCCGGCACGGGCTCGCGCGGCACCTCGGCGGCGTCCAGGAGCTCGAGCAGCGCGAGCGCCGCGGGGCTCGCCGGCGTGGCATGCACCGCGGAGACGATCCACTGCGGCTCGGCCTCGGGGACCATGCGGACGGTGGTCAGCCGCGCGGCCTGGGGCTTGGCGGCGATGTGCTCGGGCACCAGCGCGACGCCCATGCCCCGGTCGACGAGCTCGAGCAGCGTGTGGATGTCGTCGACCGTGCACCGCACGCGCCGGTGCACGCCGCGGGCCGCGAACGCGGCGTCGTTGAGCGAGCGCACGCCCCACGAGGGGTGGAAGTCGACGAAGTCGGTGTCGGCGAGCTCGGGCCAGTCGATGCGTCCGGCCGTGGCGAGCGGGTGCTCGGGCGGGCACACGAGCACCACGGGGCGCTGGCCGAGCACGGTCCGCGCGGTGGCCCCGAGGTGGTCGGTCGTCGCGACGAAGGCGATGTCGAGCGCGCCCGCCCGCACCTGCGTGGCGAGCGCGTGCGAGCCGCCCTGCGTGAAGTCGATGTCGACCTGCGGGTATCGCCGCTGCAGCCGCGACAGCAGCGCGGGGACGTCGACCATCCCGAGGCACTGCTCGGCGCCGACGCGCAGGCGGCCCGACAGCTCGCTCGTCGCGCGCACGACGGCGTCGCGCCCGGCGACCGCCTCGGCGAGCATCGTGCGGGCGTGCGGGAGCAGGGCGCGGCACGCGTCGGTGGGCTCGACGCGACGCGTGGTGCGCAGGAACAGCGGCGTGCCGAGCTCGTCCTCCAGGCTGCGGATCGCGGCCGAGAGCCCAGACTGGGAGACGCCCGCGATCGCGGCGGCCCGGGTGAAGTGCTGCTCGTCGGCGAGCGCGACGAGGTACTCCATCTGACGCAGATCCATTGATCGACTCCGGTGGTGAATGGCATCGCTTGTAGTTGTTGGACTTCTTGATCAAGCGTACCTACGGTCGGAGCCACACCACGAGAGAAGTGAGACAGACGTGCAGCAGCGCACCCTCGGCCCCCGCACCGTCTCGGCGATCGGCCTCGGCGGCATGCCGATGTCCATCGAGGGCCGGCCCGACGAGGCCCGTTCCGTCGCCACGATCCACGCCGCGCTCGACGCGGGCGTGACCCTGATCGACACCGCGGACGCCTACCACCTGCTCGCCGACGAGGTCGGGCACAACGAGGAGCTCATCGCCGCGGCCCTGCGCTCCTTCGGTGGCGACACGTCCGACGTGCTCGTCGCGACCAAGGGCGGCCACATGCGCCCGGGCGACGGCACCTGGACGCAGGACGGACGCCCCGAGTACCTCAAGGAGGCCGCGAAGGCCTCCGCCAAGCGCCTCGGCGTCGAGGCGATCGGCCTCTACCAGTTCCACCGCCCCGACCCCCGCGTGCCGTACGCGGACTCGGTCGGCGCGATCCGCGACCTGCTCGACGAGGGCGTCATCGAGCTCGCGGGCATCTCCAACGCGAACGTCGAGCAGATCGACCTGGCCAACGAGATCCTCGGCGGACGCCTCGTCTCGGTGCAGAACCAGTTCTCGCCCGCGTTCCGGTCGTCGCAGGGCGAGCTCGAGCACTGCGCCGCGCTCGGCATCGCGTTCCTGCCGTGGAGCCCGCTCGGCGGCATCAGCCGCGCAGGCGAGGTCGGAGGGCGGCACTCGGCGTTCCAGGAGGTCGCCGACGCCCACGGCGTGAGCCCGCAGCAAGTGACGCTCGCGTGGGAGCTCGCGCTCGCGCCCGTCGTCATCCCGATCCCCGGCTCGTCGCGCCCCGCGACCATCCAGGACTCGCTGCGCGCCGCCGAGCTGACCCTGACCGACGACGAGATCGCGGCCCTGTCCGCGCTCGCGCACTGACCTGAGCAGGTGAGCTGACCGTGAAGCGTTTCACCCTGGCCGGGACCGACATCGAGGCCCCCGAGGTCGTCCTCGGGCTCATGCGGATCGCGGACAAGTCCGACGACGAGATCCGCGAGCTCGTGCGCACCGCGCGCGACGCGGGCATCGACTTCGTCGACCACGCCGACATCTACGGCGGCGAGGTCCACACGTGCGAGCGCCGGTTCGCCGAGGCGATGGCGCTGACGCCGTCGCAGCGCGACGAGCTGACGATCCAGACCAAGGCCGGGATCGTCACCGACGGGCCGTACTTCGACTTCTCCTACGAGCACCTCATGGAGACGGTCGAGGGCTCGTTGCGTGCGCTGGGCACCGACCGGATCGACATCCTGCTCCTGCACCGGCCCGACGCGCTCGTCGAGCCCGAGGAGGTCGCGCGCGCGTTCGACGAGCTCGAGGCCGCGGGCAAGGTCCGGCACTTCGGCGTCTCGAACCACACGCCGCGCCAGATCGACCTGCTCCGCACGTCCGTGCGTCAGCCGCTCGTCGCCAACCAGGTGCAGCTGTCGATCACGCACTCCCCGCTCGTCGCGCAGGGCGTCGCGGGCAACATGCAGGGGCTCGACCAGTCGATCGTCCGCGACGGCGGCGGCCTGCTCGACTACTGCCGCCTGAACGAGATCGCGATCCAGGCGTGGTCGCCGTTCCAGGCCGGGTTCTTCGACGGGGTGTTCCTCGACGCGGACCGCTACCCCGAGCTCAACGCCGTGATCGACCGGCTCGCGGCGCAGTACGACGTCGAGCCGCTCGCGATCGCCACCGCGTGGATCACCCGGATCCCCGGCCGCACGCAGGTGGTGCTCGGCACGACGACACCGTCGCGCGTCACCGCGGCGGCCGCCGGCTCCGACCTGACCCTCACACGCCCGGAGTGGTACGAGCTGCTCCGCGCCGCCGGCTACGTCGTCCCCTGACCCCGGCCCCCTCCCCCTCCTCACCCCGAACCCCTCCCGCGACCCAGCGCCTGCTCCGGCTCCCACGGCCTCTCCCCTGAGTAGGCGCTGGGTCGCGGGGGGTTGTGGGTGCTCGGGCCTACTGTCGCGGCGTGACCGAGCCTCCGACGTCGACCGTTCCCGCTGATCAGCCCGCTGCTCGCCGGCCTGCCGCTCGTCGGCCTGATGCTGGTCGGCCTCGTGCTCGTCGGCCTGATGCTGGTGGGCTTCCCGCTCGTCGAGCTGCTGGAGGTCGGCCGGCGGAGGGTCTGATCGCAGGTGTGTCGTCCGACCGTCCCTCGGTCGGGCTGAGCGTCGCCGTCGGCGGCAGCGGGCTCGAGCCGGACGCGGGCGCGACGGGACTGGCCGACGTCCGCACCGGCCGGCCGCTGCGGCCAGGGACGCTCCTGCACGCGTGCTCGATGAGCAAGCTCGTCGCGGCCGTCGCGGTGCTGCGGCTCGCCGAGCTCGGGACGGTGGATCTGCACGCCGACGTCGAGCGGCACCTCGACGCACCCCTCGCACGCTCCGACGACGACCCCGCCCGCCCCGTCACGCTGGCGCACCTGCTCTCGCACCAGGCCGGGTTCGTCGACCCCGACGCCGCGGGCGAGCCGGTCGCACCGGGGCCAGCGCCGGACCTCGCCGCGCTCGTGCGCACCGGGCTCGGCACCACCACCGGGCTCGGCACCACCACCGGGCTCGGCGCCAGCACTGGGCCCGGCACCACCGGCCCGGCTCCCGTCACCGTCCCGCCCGGTGAGGGCTTCGCGTACTCCGACGTGGGCTACTGGGTCGTCGAGCACGTCGTGGCGCGCGCGACCGGACGGCCGTACGCGGACGTCGTCGACGACCTGGTGCTGGCGCCGCTCGGCCTGACCGGTCCGGCAGCCGGGCCGGGTGCGAGCACGGCGTGGGCCTACGTCGACGCCGGTGCGGGCGGGCGAGCCGAGCGGGTCGTCGACGATCTCGCCGCGGTCGGGCACACCACGTCCGGTGGCGTCGTGGCCGGCGACCGGGCGGTGTACCGCGGGCTCGCCGCTGCGGGGCTCTGGGCGACGCCCACGGCTCTCGCGCTCCTGCTCACCGACCTCGTGGACTCGTGGCACGGGTCGTCGGACGGCGTCCTGACGCCCACGAGCGCGCGCACCCTGTGGTCCGCGCCGGGACCGACGAGCTATGCGGCGCTCGGCGCGTTCCTCCTGCGGCACGGGACCGAGACGGTCGTCCAGACGCACGGCTGGGGTGCGGGGTTCCAGGCGGTCGCGCGCGCGCACCTCGACCGGCGCTCCGTCGTCGTCGCGATGATGTGCTCCGACCCGGGCACGGACCAGGACGGCTCGGCGGTCGGCGCGGTCGCCGACGCATGCACCGAGCACGGGTAGTCACCGACCGATACGCCGCGTGGTCCGCCTCGCGCGGGTACGAACGGGTGACGAGGTCAGGCGGGGAGCGTCGCGGCGATCGCGGCGATCTCGATGAGGGCGCCCGGGACGCCGAGGCCCGCGACGCGCGCGGCGATCACGAGCGGTGGCGCGCCGCCCGCGGCGAGTCGCGGTGCGATCGCGCCGTACGCGGCTCCCAGGTCCGCGTCCTCGTGGATGAGCACGGTCCACTGGACGACGTCGGCGAGCGTGGCACCCGCCGCCTCGAGCGCGGTGCTCGCGTTGTCGAGCGCCCGGACCGACTGCTCGGCGACGTCGTCGGAGACGATCGCGCCGTTCTCGTCGACGCCGTCCTGGCCCCCGACGTAGATCGTCGTCGCCCCCGCGGGCACGACGGCGACGTGACTGAAGGCCGGGCTCACGACGAGCCCGGCCGGCTGCAGCTTCGTGATCTCCATCCGGCCACGGTCCCACCGGCCACCGACACCGGCACGGGGGGAGCCACGGGGACGACGAAGGGCGGACGCGGCACACCGCACGGTGCCGCGTCCGCCCCCGTCTAGCTCGGCGAGGTCAGGAGGCCGAGCAGCTGATCGACGGCCAGGTCCAGTTGCCGCCGTGGTTCACGGTGAAGCCGAAGCTGGTCGACTGCCCGCTGCCGAGCGCGCCACCCGTCACGACCATCGTGCGCTGGGCCGGCCAGCTCGCCTGGGCTCCCCAGACGGCGCTGATGAGCTGCGGGTTCTGCAGCTGGACGGTGGCGGTCCACGAGCTGATGTTGCCGTTCGCGCGGATCGTCACGTTGCCGTTGAAGCGGTCGTTCCACTTCTGGCCCTCGGAGTAGCTGGCGGTGCAGCTGCCGCCACCGGTGGGCGGGGGCGTCGTCGGGTTCGTCGTCGGGTTGCTGGTGGGGTTGCCCGTCGGGTTCTGCGTCGGGTTGCCCGTCGTCTCGCCCGGCACCGGCGTGCCGCCCGAGTTCAGCTGGTTCAGGACGCTGGTGTACGCCTGCTTCTTGTTGCCCGAGCCGTCGAACAGCAGCGGCGTGCCCGAGGCGCGCCACGAGTCGCTGTCCCGCACGCCCCAGACCGTGATGCCGGTGCAGCGCGCGACCGAGAGGCACGCCTGCACGACACCCTGGTACTGCTGGGCCTGCGAGCTGCCCGAGCCCTCGATGTCGAGCTCGGTGATCTGCACGTCGACGCCCAGGTTGGCGAAGTTGCGCAGCGTGGTGTCGTAGTTCGACGGCACCGGGTTGCCCGAGTTGAAGTGCGCCTGGAAGCCGACGCAGTCGATCGGCACGCCGCGCGACTTGAAGTCGCGAACCATGTTGTAGACGCCCTGCGTCTTGGCGTGCGACCAGTTGTCGGTGTTGTAGTCGTTGTAGCAGAGCTTGGCGCCCGGGTCGGCGGCGCGCGCGGCGCGGAACGCGGCCTCGATCCAGTCGTTGCCGGTGCGCTGCAGGTTGGAGTCGCGGCGCGCGCCCGACGAGCCGTCGGCGAACGCCTCGTTCACGACGTCCCACGCGTAGATCTTGCCCTTGTAGTGGGTCGCGACCTGCGTGACGTGGTTGAGCATCGCGTTGCGCAGCGACGTGCCGGACATGTTCTGCATCCAGCCCGGCTGCTGCGAGTGCCAGGCGAGCGCGTGGCCGCGGACCTGCTTGCCGTTGTTGCGCGCCCAGTTGACGATCTGGTCGCCGCTGGAGTAGTTGAACTGGTTCTGGTTCGGCTCCGTGGCGTCCATCTTCATCTCGTTCTCGGCCGTGATCATGTTGAACTCACGGTTCGCGATACCCGAGTAGGTGCCGTCGTTGAGCCGGCTCGCGGCGATCGCCGTGCCGAAGTAGCGGCCGGTCTCCTTCGCGGCGGCCTGCAGCGTGCTGCCGGCGGCCTGCGCCGGGATGGCAAGCGTGACAGCGATCGCGGCCGCGGCGAATCCGCCGACGACTGCCACCATGCGGCGGCTGTCCGTACGACGGTGGCGGTGACGTGGGGTCGTCATCGATCCCTCCTTGATCGTGGGTGTACGCCGGTCAGCATTGCCCGGCACGTCACCTTTCGCCCGGTCCGGGAGACCCGTCAAGACCCGGGCGAGTGCTGATAGTTTCGGACCCGGTTCCGAAGCGTTTTGTCACACTTTAGAGTGACATTCATCGGTGTAGAACGTCACCCGAAGGTAGGATGCTCCCGACTTGAGCCCTGTCTGCGCACTGTCCGGATTCTTCCGGTTCCGCAACTATCGGGCAGGCGGTGCAGTGATTCGGAACCGCTCCCGGCGGCTCGCGGCTCAGCGCGCTCAGGCCTGGACGTCGACGCGGTGCACCTCGAGCACGACGCGGTGCTCCTCGAGCACCGGGACGAGCGCACCCACGAACACCCCCGTGCGCAGCCACACCGGCCCGCCGTCGCCCACGTCGAACCGGGGAGAGGTGAGGATCGGCAGCTGCGGGTCCGGCTCGTGCGTCGCGGTGTTGGTCACGACGACCACCGAGCCGTCCGCCAGCCGGAGCTCGTACCGCGCCCACAGCTCGACCGAGCCGTCGGCGTGCTCGAGGTTCCAGTCCGCGCCGCCGGGCAGCACCTCGCCGTCGAGGCCGTCGCGGACGGTGCCGCCGACCAACGGGATCACGCGGCGTCGTCCGGTCGGCGTCAGGCCCACGTCGCGGACCTCGCCCAGGAGCGCCTCGATGGTGAGCACGTGCGTGCCCGTCAGCCTCACGGCGCTCCCTCGTCGACCAGCACGCGCCGCACGAACCGGGCCATCTGCTGCCACGCCGCGAGCGCGTGCTCCTGCGGCCCCTGGTGGGTGAACGCGTGGCCGCAGCCCGGGAACGCGGTGTGCTCGGTCGCGACGCCCGCGGCCCGCAGCCGCGCCGCGAAGAGGTCGCCGTCGTCCCGCAGGAAGTCCAGCTCGGCCGTGAGCACGAGCGTCGGCGGCAGGCCGCTCAGGTCGGCCGCGAGCACGGGCGAGGCGAGCTCGTCCGTGCCCTGCGCGGGGTCCGGCAGGTACCACGCGTTGAAGCGCGCACCGATCTCGGCGAACTCCGTCGTGCCGGGGTCCGCGCGCATCGCGTCCGTGAGCTTGGTGCCCGGCGGCGAGGCCAGGTCGAGGGGCGCGTAGTCGACGACGAGCCCGCGCAGCGCGGGCCGGCCCGACCGGCGGGCCAGGAGCGCGCACGCCGCGGCGAGGTTCCCGCCCGCGCTGTGCCCGCCGACCGCGAGGCGCGAGCCGTCCAGCCCGTGCTCGGCGCCGTGCGCCTCGAGCCAGACGAGCAGGTCGTACACCTGGTGCACCGCCGCGGGGTACGGGTGCTCGGGCGCCAGGACGTAGTCGACGTTGATCACTGCGCAGCCGGAGACGTCCGCGAGCAGCCGGCAGTACGGGTCGTCGTCGCGCCAGTCACCCAGGACGAACCCGCCGCCGTGCAGGTTCACGAACACGGCGGGGACCTCGGGGCCGTCCGGCGGCCGGTAGACCATGAGG
>NZ_LFKW01000036.1:17719-34926 GCF_001040865.1 Cellulomonas sp. A375-1
CCTGCGCCCCCGCGTCGATGACCTGGAACGTCTCCCTGGGCAGATCCGGGAGGGCGCGCGGCACCGTCAGGGCGTGCCGCGCCGCCTCCACCCGGAATGCGCGCGCGTCGTCGAGCACGTCCGTCACGACTTCCCCGGCCTCCCGTCACCGCGTCCGACCAGCCCACTCACCCCTTCACCGCGCCCGTCAGGCCGCCGACGATGCGGCGCTCGAACAGGCTGAAGAAGACGAGCGCGGGCAGCATCGCGAGCGAGGTGAACGCGAGCACCTTAGCGGTGTCGACCGAGTACTCCGACGCGAACGCCTGCACCCCCAGCGGCAGGGTGAACGAGTCGGAGTCGTTGAGGATGAACAGCGGCAGCAGGTAGCTGTTCCAGCTGCCGATGAACGCCAGGATGCCCACCGTGATCACGCCGGGCAGCGAGAGCGGCAGCACCATGCGCCAGAAGAAGCCGAGCCGGCTGCACCCGTCGATCGCCGCCGCCTCCTGCAGCTCGGCGGGGATCGCCCGCAGGAACGGGACCAGGATGATGATGGTCGTCGGGAGCGCGAACCCGATCTGCGGCAGGATCACGCCTGACAGGTCGTTCATGAGCCCGAGCGTGCGGACCAGGATGTACAGCGGCGTGATGGCCACCGTCATGGGGAACATCAGCCCGGCCGCGAACAGCGCGTAGAGCGCACCCCGCCCGACGAACCGGTACCGCGCGATCGCGAAGCTCGCCATGAGCCCCAGCACGACGACGCCGATCGTGGTCGCCCCCGCCGCGATGGCCGAGTTGAGCACCTGACGCCAGAACACGCTGCCCGTCAGGACGTCGACGTAGTTGCCCGCCTGCCACGGGTCCGGCCAGCCGGACGGGTTCGTGGTGATCTGCGAGTTCGTCCGGAAGCCGCCGATGACGACGTACGCGACGGGCGCGAGCATGACGAGGATGAGGAGCACCGCGACCACGTAGACGCCGGGGCTCCCCCAGCGCAGGTCCCGCTGGTTGCGAGTGGTCTGCGGCGCCTCGTCGGGGACCACCGGCGGCACTGCGACGGTCGGGACGGCCATCAGCGCGCACCTCCTGTGATCGCACCCTCGGTGTCCCGGCGCAGGACGAACCGCTGGTAGACGAGGGCGACGACGAGCGAGATCAGGAACAGCACCACGGCGACCGCGTTGCCGTAGCCGTAGCTGCCGGCGTTGCGGCCGAAGGACACCATGTACGTCGCCATCGTCGAGGTGCCCGCGGTGGAGGCGACGTACTGCCCCCAGATGATGTAGACGAGGTCGAACAGCTGCAGCGCGCCGATGATCGACAGGAACGCCCAGATCCGCAGCGTCGGGGCGAGCAGCGGCAGCGTGATGCTGCGCTGCACCTGCCAGTACGACGCGCCGTCGATCGCGGCCGCCTCGTTGAGCTCCTGGGGGATCCCTTGCAGACCCGCGAGGAAGAGGATCACCGCGAACCCGATGTACTTCCAGGTGATGATCCCCATCAGGGTCCAGATCGCGATGTCCGGGTCGGAGATCCAGTCGTTCGCGAGCCCTCCGAGGCCGATGCGCTCCAGCAGGTCGTTGAGCGCGCCGGTGCTCTGCAGGATCAGGCTCCACCCCGTGCCGACGACGACCTCGGAGATCACGTACGGCACGAAGATCAGGACCCGGATCACCGACTGCCCGCGCATCCGGCGGTTGAGCAGGAGCGCGATGAGGACCGCCGCGGGTCCCTGCAGGATCAGCGAGAACACGACGATGAACGCGTTGTGGCGCACCGCGTCGTGGAACAGCGGGTCCTGCAGGATCGTCTGGTAGTTCTTCAGGCCGACGAAGTCGGTCGGCGGCCCGTAGCCCTCCCAGCTGAAGAAGCCGTAGTAGGCGGCCATCAGCACGGGGAAGATCACGAAGGACAGGAAGACCAGGAGCGCCGGTCCCGCCAGGATCGCGATCTCCAGCCGCTCGCCCCAGCCGACGCGACGCCTGCCGCGGCGCGGCGGGGGCGGCACCACAGGGGTACCGTCCCCGCCGGCCGGCAGGTCGACGGGCGAGCCGTTCGCGGGGTGCGAGCTCGCTCGCGTGGACGACATCTGCGTTGCTGCCCCTTACGACTTGGCGGCAGCGTCGTTGACGGCCTGGACGACGCCGGCGGCGTCACGCTTGCCGGCGAGCAGGTCGACGATCGCCACGTTCAGCGCGTTGCCGACGTTCTGCCCGTAGACCGTGTCGAGCCACTGCGACACGAACGGCGCCGCGTTGTAGGCCTCGAGGACGCTCTTCAGGTACGGCTCCTCGATGACCTTCTGCGACTCGGTGTTGACCGTCGGCGCGTTGAAGGCGCGGTAGTACGCCTCCTGCACGTCGGTGCGCGCGATGTAGTTGAGGAACGCGGCGCACGCCTCCTTCGGCGCCTTGGCCGAGCACGAGTAGCCGTCGACACCACCGAGGATCGAGCCGGGCTCACCCTTGCCGCCCGGGACCTCGGGGAACGCGAACCAGTCGAGGTCCGGCAGCGGCTTCTCGTCGGGTGTGAGCGAGCCGATGACGCCCGGGTCCCACGCGCCCATGAGCTCCATCGCGGCCTTGTGGTTGGCGACGAGACCGGCCGACGAGCCGGCACCCTGCTGGGCGGAGGTCGTCAGGAAGCCCTGGTTGAACGGCTCGGTAGCGGCGAACGCCTCGAGGTTCTCCGCGGCGTCGAGCCAGCACGGGTCGTCGAACTTCATCGACGCGGCCGTGTCCTCGAGCGTCTGCGGGCTGCACGCGCGCAGCGCGAAGAAGTAGTACCAGTGCGCGGCCGGCCAGGCGTCCTTGGCGCCCAGCGCGATCGGGGCGACGCCCGTGCCCTTGAGCTTGGTCACCGCGTCGTTGAGCTCGTCGATCGTCTTCGGCGTCGCCATGATCCCGGCCTGCGAGAACAGGTCCTTGGAGTACCACAGTCCGCCGGGGAGCACCGCGATCGGCATCGCGTACGTCTTGCCCTCGAGCTCGTTCGCCTTGAACGAGCCCTCGGGGATGAGCTTCTTGGTGTCCTCGGAGACCAGGTCCGTGATGTCGAGGAGCTGGTTCGCCCGCACCATCGCGGCCATCTTGCCGCCGCCGCGCTGCAGGAAGATGTCCGGCGCGTCACCCGAGTTGAGTGCCGTCTGGAGCTTGCCGTCGAGGTCCTCGTTCTGGATCGACTGGACCTTGATGGTGACGTCGGGGTTGTCCTTCATGAACGACGCGACCGTGTCGTCCCAGAACGCCTTGCCGGGACCCGTCGACGCGTTGTGCCAGAAGGTCATCGAGACCTTCCCGCCGGTCTCGCCGTCGCCGCCGCCGTCGTCGCTGCTACAGGCTGCGAGACCCGTGGCACACAGGAGCATCGCGGTGCTTGCCGCGAGCATCGCCCTCATCTTCATCCGAGCTGCCTCCGTACTCCTCGTTGAGTGATGCAGCCGCGCCGACGAGGCGACGATGCGCGGACCCGCGCGCTGTTCTGTCGCACTCGTCCACCACGGTTCAGAACCGCCTTCTTCACCGTTGGAGAACGCGTCCGTGAACACCGTGGCAACCCCGGGCGGTGGTGTCAATCGTCTGGGATCACCGTTCTGTCACGGTCTGCGCACGTTCCTGGAACGGAGCACGCCTGCCCGCGCGCGCCCCCGGGGCCGCGCACCTCAGTCGCGGCGCGGCGTGCTCTCCCGCTCGACGAGCCTCAGGTCGGCGACGTGCAGCACGGGCGGGCGTCGCGGCAGGTCAGGGGACGCGACCTCGTCGAGGCGGCGCAGCAGGAGGTCCACCGCGACCTCGGCGATCTCACGACGACCGGGGTCCACCGTGGTCAGCGCCGGGGCGGAGTACCGGGCGTCCTCGACGTCGTCGAACCCGACGACCGCCACGTCCCGCGGGATCGACAGGCCCCGGACCCCGAGCTCGTACATCGCGCCGAGCGCGAGCGCGTCGTTGAACGCGACCACGCCGTCGACCTCGACGCCGGCGTCGAGCACCGCGGCCATCGCGCGCGCGCCGTTCGCGCGGTGCCAGCCGTCGTCGGCCCAGCCCAGGAGCCGGTCGTCGACCGCGAGCCCGCGGTCCTCGAGCGCCTCGCGATACCCCTGGAACCGCAGCGACGCGGAACCGGCCGTCGGTGCGTGGAGCATGCCGATCGCCGCGATCCGGCGCCGGCCCACGTCGAGCAGCAGGTCCGTGGCGGCCCGCGCGCCCTCGACGTTGTGCATCGTCACGTGGTCGACGTGCGTCGAGAAGACCTGCTCGCCGAGCAGGACCAGCGGGTAGTCGAGCTTCTCGAGCAGGTGGGCGTCGCTCTGGTCGAGCGCCGCCGGGCTGAACACCAGACCGTCGACCAGGCGCCGACGCGGCTCACGCAGCGCCTCGAGCTCGCCCTCGCGCGTGAAGCCGGTCGGCTCGATCAGCACGTGCACGCCGCGACGACGAGCGGCCGCGAGCACCTCGTCGGCGAGCTCGCCGAAGTACGGCTGGCCGAGCTCCGGGACCGCGAGCCCGATCAGCCCGCTGCGCCCCGACCGCAGGATGCGCGCCGTCACGTTGATCTCGTAGCCCAGGTCGTTCACGGCCGCCAGCACGCGCTCGCGCGTCGACTCGCGCACGTAGGGGTAGCCGCTCAGCACGTTCGAGACGGTCTTCGCGGACACGCCGGCACGCCGCGCGACGTCGGCCATCGTCGGCACAACCATCCCCTTCGCGTCGTCGCACCAGGCTCGCGCACGCCCGATGGGAGCGGGCGGGCAGCGGCAATCTATCGGACACGACGAGCGTCGTCCGCCGCCCCCCGACCCGCCGCGCAGGGTGAAGACCGTCGCGTCGCCGTATCTGCCCGGGCCGTCCCCGGTCCTCCTCCCCGTTGTCGCCGCGAGAGCGACGCAGGACGGCGAGATAGCAGGGGGGTGCAAGGAAGATGACGATCGAGATCATGGACGTCGAGGAGATCACCGCGACGCGGATCCACCTCGACCCTGAGGCCGGCGGCGCCTGAGCCGCACGGAGCCGGCCCGGTCACCACGACCGGGCCGGCTCCTCTCGTCCGACCCCGCTCGCCTCGCTCAAGGACCGACCATGCTGCCCCGACTCAAGTCGCTCAACTGCCTCGCCGGCGACGGCGAGCTGATCGTGAGCCTCGACCCCAAGGTCCGCACGCGGGTCGCGGACCCGGACGGCCAGGTGCTCGCCCTGCTCAGGCTGCTGCAGGACGGCACCCGCGACGCCGCGCAGCTCGCATCCGCGCTGCGCGGCCGCGCGCCCGGCCTGACCGAGGCGGACGTCGCCGCCGTGCTCGCCCAGCTGGACCACCTCGGCTGGCTGGAGGACGCCGCCGCGCCGCAGACGTTCGACACGCACGACCGCGAGCGCTACTTCAGCAACCTCGCGTTCTTCGACGCGTTCACCACCCTGAACGTCCCGCGCGAGCAGCCGCAGGCTCGCCTGCGCGACGCGCACGTGCTCGTGCTCGGCGCCGGCGGGCTCGGGTCGGCGGTGCTGATGAACCTCGCCGGGCTCGGGGTGGGCGCGGTGACCGTGGTCGACCAGGACCGGGTCGAGCTGCGCAACTTCGCGCGGCAGTTCACCTACACCGAGGCCGAGCTCGGCCAGCCCAAGGCCGAGCGGGTCGCGCAGTGGCTCACCGCCTTCGACCCGACGTTGCGCGTCGAGGCGTTCGCGCGTCGGGTCGAGTCGCCCGACGACGTCACCGCGCTGCTGCGGGGCTCCGCGCTGAGCACGCTGCCGGACCTCGTGGTCTCGGCGATCGACGAGCCCGACGAGGTCGACCGCTGGGTCAACGAGGCGTGCGTCGCCGCCGGGGTGCCGTTCATCCGCGGCGGCCTGGCGTACACGCAAGGGCTGTACTGGTCCGTGGACCCGGGCCGCAGCGCGTGCCGCGAGTGCCTCGAGCGGCACCGCGAGCGCCTGGCCACGGGCATCGACCGCGAGGTCGTCGACCGGCCGCGGGTGCTCGAGCAGGCGCGTGTGAACCGGGCGATCGGGCCGGTGACGAGCGTGCTCGGCGGGCTCGTGTCGCTCGAGGCGATGCGGTTCCTCACCGGGCTGACCGCGCCGGTGTCCCTCGGTCGCTACCAGCTCGTCGACTTCGCGAGCGACGGCCGCACGACGACCGACGCGTGGCCCGCCGACCCGGACTGCCCGGTCTGCGCGACGGCCCCGGCCCGCGGGACCCGCGCCGGACGCGCGGCGCGCACCGCCGCCGCCTGATGACCACGCTCGACGCGGGCGCGAGCGCCGCGCCGCCCACCCCGGCAGCGCCCACCCCAGCAGAGCCCACTCCAGCACCGCACGTCCGGGCCGGCTCCGTCCTGCGACTGCACCCGCTCACGCGCACGACGCAGGGCGACCGCGTCGTCGTCGGACGCGCCGACACCGGGCGGTTCGTGGCGATCCCCGCCGTAGGCGCCCAGGCTCTGGACCTCCTGGAGGCCGGGCTGACGGTCGAGGCGGTCGAGGCCGCCGTGACGCCCGCGGGCTCGACCGAGCCCGTCGACGTGCTGGCGTTCGCGCGCAGCCTCGTGCGGCTCGGCTTCGTCGCCGAGGTGGACGACGAGCGCGCGGGCGCCGGTGCGTCGCCCGCGCCGACCACGCGGGGCCTCGTCGTCGCGCCGCGCGCCCGCGCCCGCTGGTTGTTCTCACGCTGGGGCGCCGCGTTCGCGGGTCTGTGCGCGGCCGCGGTCGTGGCGATGCTCGTCGTCGTGCCCGACGTGCGCCCCGACGCGCTCGACGTCTTCTTCCTGGGCACCCCGGCGCGCAGTCTCGCCGCGCTCACGGTCCTGACATACGTGCTCGCCGGGCTGCACGAGCTCGCGCACGTCATGGCGGCCGCGGCGCTGGGCGTCCCGGCGCGGCTGCGGATCACGCGGCGGCTGTACTTCCTGACCTTCGAGACGAACCTGACGGGCCTGTGGGCGCTGCCGCCGCGTCGGCGGGTCGGGCCGCTGGTCGCGGGCATGGCGTTCGACGCGGTCGTCCTGGCGGTCGTCCTCGCGCTGCGCGTCGCCGGCGTCGGACCGGACGCACTGCTCGCCGCGCTCGCGCTCGTCGAGGTCTCCGCGATCGTCGTGCAGTTCTTCGTGTTCCTGCGCAGCGACGTGTACGCCGTCATGACGGCGGTGCTCGGCTGCACGCACCTGCAGCGGACCACGCGCCTGCTGCTGCGGCGCACGGTGCGTCGGCTCACGCCCGACGAGCGCGTCGCCCTGGCCGCGAGCCCGCCGCGGGACCTCGCGGTCGCGCGCTGGTACCGGTACGTGCACGTCGCGGGGATGGCCGTCGCCGCGTGGTTCTTCGTCGTGCTGTTCGTGCCCTCGACCTGGCACCTGCTGAGCTGGATGCGCGACGCGCTGATCACTGCCGGGCCCGCGACCTGGGCGTTCTACGAGGCGCTCGTCCTCGGCGTCCTGCTGCTGTCACCGCGCGCGCTCACCGCAGTCGTGGCCCTCCGCGAGGTCGTCGACCGTCGGCGAGCGGCCCGGCGGCCCCCCGCGTCCTCGGCGGCGCTCCGCGTCGGTCCGTCGCACTAATCGTTTGGCCGCTGGTCGGGTCTGTCTCGGTGCGTGCCACAGTGGCGACATCCGCCCGTGTTAGCGATCACACGCGGAGCCCGTGAGTCTCACACCGCACAGGAGACGACCATGCGCGACGACGACGTCGACACCGCACCACCGCCCGCACAGCTCCCGACGAAGCAGCCGCACGGACCTCGTCGGCGCCGACGCCGACAGGCCTTCCTCGTCGTGCTCGCCGTCGCGCTCGCCGGCCTCGTCGCGGTCGGCGGGGCACCCACCGCGACCGCCGCGACCATCGACACCTCGGCGTCGTACGTGCTCGTCAACCGCAACAGCGGCAAGGCCCTGGACGTCTACAACCTCGCCACCAACGACGGCGCCCGGATCACCCAGTGGTCCCGCAACGACGGTGCGCAGCAGCAGTGGCAGTTCCTCGACTCCGGGAACGGCTTCTACCGGCTGAAGTCGCGGGTCTCGGGCAAGGTGCTGGACGTGGCGAACCGGTCGACCGCCGACGGCGCCGCGCTCATCCAGTGGACCGACACCAACGCGACGAACCAGCAGTTCAGCATCCAGGACGTCGACGGCTACATCCAGCTGATCAGCCGCAACAGCGGCAAGGCCGTCGAGATCCAGAACGCGTCCACTGCGGACGGCGCCAACGTCGTGCAGTACTCCGACTGGAACGGGGCCAACCAGCAGTGGCAGCTGGTCCGGCTCGGCGGCACACCGACGCCTACGCCCACGCCCACGACCCCGCCGGGTCCCACGGGCACGTTCACCAACCCGGTGGTCTGGCAGGACTTCGCCGACGGCGACATCATCCGCGTCGGCGACGCCTACTACTACTCGGCGTCGACCATGCACTACTCCCCCGGCGCCCCGATCCTGCGCTCGTACGACCTCGTGAACTGGGAGTACGCCGGGCACTCGGTGCCGCGTCTCGACTTCGACGACAGCGGGTACGACCTGTCCGGCGGCCGCAAGTACGTCAAGGGCATCTGGGCGTCGACGCTCGGCTACCGCAAGAGCAACTCCACCTACTACTGGCTGGGCTGCACCGAGTTCAACCGCACCTACGTGTACACGGCCACCGCGGTCGACGGCACGTGGTCGAAGAAGGCCCGGATCAACAGCTGCTACTACGACGCGGGCCTGCTGGTCGACGACAACGACACGATGTACGTGGCGTACGGCAACGGGACGATCAGCGTCGCGCAGCTCAACGCGGACGGCACCGGGCAGGTGCGTGCCCAGCAGGTGTTCCAGACGCCGTCGAACGTCGGCACGCTCGAGGGCGCCCGGTTCTACAAGCGCAACGGCTACTACTACATCTGGCTGACGCGTCCCGCGAACGGCCAGTACGTGCTGCGCTCGAGCTCGCCGTTCGGCCCGTACGAGATGCGCCAGGTGCTGCTCGACCTGCCCGGCCCGATCTCGGGCGGCGGCGTCCCGCACCAGGGCGGCCTCGTCCAGACGCAGGCCGGCGACTGGTGGTACATGGCCTTCACCGACGCCTTCCCGGGTGGGCGGGTGCCCACGCTCGCACCGATCACCTGGACCGGCGACGGGTGGCCCACGCTGCAGACGGTCAACGGGCGCTGGGGCACCACGTACAACCGCCCGAACATCACGACGAGCAAGACGGTCGCCCCGATGATCGGCCGCGACACCTTCGTCGGCCCGACCCTGGGCCACCGCTGGGAGTGGAACCACAACCCGGACACCAGCCGGTTCAGCGTCGGCAACGGCCTGCGGCTGCAGACCGCGACCGTCACCAACGACCTCTACAACGCGCGCAACACCCTGACCCACCGCATCCAGGGCCCGTCGTCGACGGCGACGGTCGAGCTCGACTACTCGGGCATGGCCAACGGCGACCGGTCGGGCCTGGCGATGCTGCGGCAGTCGTCGGCGTGGATCGGCGTGGTCAAGTCAGGCGGCTCGACGCGCGTCGTCATGACCGACGGGCTGACGATGAACAGCTCGTGGGCGACCACCGGGACCGGGGTCGAGCGTGCGTCGGCGAACGTGTCCGGCGGCCGGATCTGGTTGCGGACGACCGCCGACATCCGCCCGGGCTCGGGCCGGACCGCGACGTTCTCCTACAGCACCGACGGCACCACGTTCGTACCGCTCGGTCCCGCGTTCACCCTGAACAACCAGTGGGAGTTCTTCATGGGCTACCGCTTCGGGATCTTCAACTACGCCACGCAGGCGCTCGGCGGAGCCGTCACGGTCCGCAGCTTCGACCTCACGACGCCCTGACCCGGGCGTCCTGACTGATCCACCGTCGCCGCACGACGAGGGCTGCTTCGTCGTGCGACGAACCGCCGACCCCGCGACCGACGCGAGGCCACCGAGAAGAGAGCGAGACATCATGCGCACGACGCCCGCACACCTGCGCCGCCCCGGATGGCGACGACAGGCGAGCGCACTCCTCGCCACCACCGGGCTGGTGGTGACCATGGCCGTCGCCCTGGCGAACCCCGCGCAGGCCGCCTCGACGCTCGGGGCGTCCGCGGCGGAGAAAGGTCGGTACTTCGGCACCGCGATCGCCGCCGGCCGGCTGAGCGACTCGACGTACTCGTCGATCGCCAACCGCGAGTTCAACATGATCACCGCGGAGAACGAGATGAAGTGGGACGCGACGGAGCCGTCGCAGAACTCCTTCAACTACAGCCGCGGGGACCAGATCGCCAACTGGGCGCGCAACAACGGCAAGCAGGTCCGCGGTCACGCACTGCTGTGGCACGCGCAGATGCCCGGATGGGCGCAGAACCTGTCCGGCAGCGCGCTGCGCAACGCCGCGATCAACCACGTCACCAAGGTCGCGACGTACTACCGCGGCAAGATCCACTCGTGGGACGTCGTCAACGAGGCGTTCGCCGACGACGGTCGCGGCAGCCGCCGTGACTCGAGCCTGCAGCGCACGGGCAACGACTGGATCGAGGCGGCGTTCCGCGCCGCTCGCGCCGCCGACCCCGGCGCCAAGCTCTGCTACAACGATTACAACACCGACGGCATCAACGCGAAGTCGACGGGCGTCTACAACATGGTCCGCGACTTCAAGTCGCGCGGCGTGCCCATCGACTGCGTCGGGTTCCAGTCGCACCTCGGCACGGGCCTGCCGGGCGACTACCAGGCGAACCTGCAACGGTTCGCCGACCTGGGCGTCGACGTGCAGATCACCGAGCTCGACATCGAGCAGGGCGGCAACCAGGCGAACATGTACGCCGCGGTGACCAACGCCTGCCTCGCGGTCGCGCGGTGCAACGGCATCACCGTGTGGGGCGTGCGGGACAGCGACTCGTGGCGCACCGGGGCCAACCCGCTGCTCTTCGACGCGTCGGGCAACAAGAAGGCCGCCTACACCTCGGTGCTCAACGCGCTCAACGCCGGCAGCAACAACGGCGGCGGCGGTGACGGTTCGATCGACACGAGCGCCTGGTACGTCCTGCTCAACCGCAACAGCGGCAAGGCGCTCGACGTCTACAACCTGGCGACCAACGACGGCGCCCGGATCACGCAGTGGTCCCGCAACAACGGCAGCCAGCAGCAGTGGCAGTTCGTGAGCACCGGTGACGGGTACTACGAGATCCGCTCGCGCCTGTCGGGCAAGAACCTCGACGTGTACGCGAAGTCCACCGCTGACGGTGCGGCGATCGTGCAGTGGAGCGACAACAACGGCACCAACCAGCAGTGGCGGGCGACCGTCTCCGGCGGGTACGCCACGCTCATCAGCCGCCTGAGCGGCAAGGCCCTCGAGGTGCAGGGCGCCTCGACGGCGGACGGCGCGAACATCGTCCAGTACAGCAGCTGGAACGGCGCCAACCAGCAGTGGCAGCTGGTCAAGGTCGGCTGACCGGTCGAGAGGGAACGACGAGGGCCGGCCCGGTCTGCGCGACCGGGCCGGCCCTCGGCTCGTCACCCCGCCCCCGGTCCGCAGAGCGCCCGACGGGTATTCGAGCGACTGGCCGGGTCACGGCCCGCTAGCGTCCCGGGATGCACGACGACGCGAGAACCGACGCCCAGCGCGCCCAGCGCCTCGCGCCCCACCGCAGGACCGCCCTGCGGCCCGCGTGGCACGAGCTGCCCGACGCCGTGCGCGCGGCGGTCGAGTCGCACGCCGGGGCGGCCGTGCTGCACGCCCACTCGCAGGACGGCGGGTTCACCGAGGGGTTCGCGAGCCGCCTCGAGCTGGCCGACCACACGCGCGTCTTCGTCAAGGCCGCGACGGCGTCGCGCGGCGAGCACGCCCACCCGGCGTACCGGCACGAGGCGCGGGTCGTCGCCCTGCTGCCCGAGACCGTCGCGGCGCCACGGCTGCTCTGGAGCGTCGAGGCCGGCGACTGGGTCGTCCTGGGGTTCGAGGACGTCGAGGGCGCGACGCCGCAGCGTCCGTGGCAGCCCGACGAGCTGGCCGCGGTGCTCGCCGCCCTCGAGGGTCTCGCCGAGGCGCTGACACCTGCGCCCGACGCCCTGCTCCCGCTCGGCACGACCGCCGACCTCGACGGCGACCTGCACTTCTGGCGTCGGTGCGCGTCCGGCGAGGTCGACCTCGCGCTCGTCCCGGGCCCGTGGCGGGCGCGCGTCGCGGAGCTCGCGGTCAGGGAGGGAGCGTGGGCGCAGGCCGCATCCGGGACCACGGCGGTGCACTTCGACCTGCGCGACGACAACGTGCTGCTCGCCACGGACGGCCGGGTGCTGGTGTGCGACTGGAACTGGATCCAGCTGGCCGCGCCCTGGGTGGACCTCGTCGGACTGCTCGTGAGCGTGCACGGCGACGGACTCGACGCCGAGCGCATCCTCGCGACGCACTCCCTGACCCGAGACGTCCCACGCGCCTCGATCGACGCGTTCCTCGTCGCGCTGGCCGGGTACTTCGTCGATGCTGCCGGCCGCCCGCCGGTGGAGACGTCGCCGTGGCTCCGGGTGCACCAGGCGTGGTACCGCGACGCGGCGCTGGACTGGCTCACGACCCGCCTCCGCCACTGACCGTCGTGGCGTGGCGCGCACCACGCGCTGTCGGGTCAGGTCAGGCCTCGACCCACACCGGAGCAGGGACGGCGTCGGCGGCCTGGGCGAGCAGCAGGTGGGTGGCTTCGGCTGCGGGGACCGGGCGGGAGAACAGGAAGCCCTGGACGAACGGGCAGCCGAGCTCGGCGAGGGCGGCGGCCTCGTCCTCCGTCTCCACGCCCTCGGCGATGACGGTCAGGCCGAAGCGCGCGCCCATCGTGATCATGAGCCCGACCAGCTCGCGGCTGCGCGCGCTCGCCTGCATGCGCTGGATGAAGGAGCGGTCGATCTTCAGAGCCGCGACGGGGAGCTCGTGCAGGGCGGACAGCGACGAGTGCCCGGTGCCGAAGTCGTCGATCTGGAACTCGATGCCCTCGTCGCGCAGCTGACGCAGGAAGCTGACCGCGACGTCCTGGTTGTGCATGATGACGCCCTCGGTGACCTCGAAGATCATCGAGGTGGCGGGCACGTCGTAGCGGTTGATGACGGCGCGCAGCGTGGGCAGCAGCTCGGGGTCCCAGAACTGGCGGTTGGACAGGTTCACGCTCACGGTGATGCCGTCGAAGCCGGGGACGGTCCCGCGCCACTCGGCGATCTGGCGGCATGCCTGGGTGATGGTCCACTGCCCGATCTGACGGGTCTGGCCGGTGGCCTCCGCGACGGGCAGGAAGTCGTTGGGCGGGACCAGCCCGCGCTCGGGGTGGTTCCAGCGGATCAAGGCCTCCAGCGCGACGATCCGACGCGTGTCCAGCCGCACGATCGGCTGGTAGTACAGCTCGAACTGCTCGAGCGCGATGCCCTGGTCGAGCGCGGACTCGAGCTGGAGGCGGGCCATCGCGCGCGCGTGCATCGCGCCGTCGAACATGACGACCGACCCAGGCCCCTGCGCCTTGGCGCGGTACATGGCGGTGTCGGCGTCGCGCAGGTACTCGTCGGCCGAGGTGTAGCCGCTCGCGGACACGGCGATGCCAGCGGCGGCGCTGACCGCGCGCGTGCCCTCGGTGAGGACCACGGGCACGGACATCACGGTGAGCAGGCGCCGGACGACCTCGGGCAGGCCGGAGATGTCGCGCACGTCGTCCAGGAGCAGGACGAACTCGTCGCCGCCGAACCGGGAGACGGTGTCGCCGGGCCGCAGCCCGGCGGAGAGACGGGTGGCGACCTCGACCAGGAGCTCGTCGCCGACCTGGTGGCCGAGGCTGTCGTTGACCACCTTGAAGCCGTCCAGGTCGAGGAAGACGACCGCGAAGGTGGAGTCGGGGTTGCGCCGGGTGCGCAGGATCGTCTGGTCGAGCCGCTCCAGGAACAGTGCGCGGTTCGGCAGTCCGGTCAGCGGGTCGTAGTGGGCGTCGTTGCGCAGGCGGTCCTCGAGCTCCTTGCGCTCGGTGACGTCGGTCATCGAGCCGACCAGCCGGATGGCGTGACCGTCAGTGCCGCGCACCGACAACGCGTTGGTGATCATCCAGCGGTGGCTGCCGTCCGCGGTGCGCAGCCGGTACTCGACCTCCAGCGACGGCTCGAGTCCGGACAGGTGGTCCGCCAGCGCCTTGTCGAAGGCGGCACGGTCGGCCGGGTGGATGCGCGTCAGCCACTCCTGGGACGTGGCGTCGAGCTCGTCGTCGCGGTAGCCGAGCAGCGCCTTCCAGCGCGCCGAGTAGTACGCGGCGCCGGTCACCAGGTCCCAGTCCCACATGCCGTCGTTGGCGGCCTCGGCCGCGAGGGCGTACCGCTCCTCGCTGACGCGCAGCCGCTCCAGCGACCGGTCCTGCTCGAGGGCCACCGAGAGCAGCACCGCCCAGTGGTTGACCCGCTCGAAGACCGCCTCCTCCATCACGTCGAACTCGCCGGTCAGCGCCAGGAAGCCGTGGTCGTTGCCGTCGAAGGTCACCGGCACGACGAACGTCAGCTCGTCGTGCTCGGTCCCGCCGGGCTGCTCCGGGGCTGCCGGGGGAAAGGCCCGCACGTCGCACGGCTCGTCGAGCCCGGTGCCGGTCGCGTCGCCGGGGTAGACGCCCACGAGCCGCAGCTCTCCCAGGTCGTTCCACAGCGCGAGGCTGGCCGTGCGGACGCCGGTGTCGGCCAGCCACGTCAACGACCTGGCGTTGCGGCCCTTGCGTCGCACCAGCTCGGTGCTGATCCGGTAGTGGCGACGCTGGATGTCGACGTGCTGGTTGAGCACGACTGCGCTGTCGTGCTCGAGGTGGCGTTGCAGCGCGCGCGTCGCGACGTCCACGGCACGCTCCTGCACGGCTGCCCCGGCGAGCGTGTCCCCCGGGGCGAGGTGGTCGACCACGGCCTCCGCGAGCTGACGCACCACGAGCAGTGCGCTCAAGGGGTACCGCGACCGAGAGACCGCGCGGCGCAGGGCGTCCGCGGCGGCCTTGTCCGCCTTGTCGAGCTCGAGCAGGGCGCCCGGCTCGGAGTCCGTCGCCCGCAGGGTCTCGACGAACAGCGTGACCAGGCGCTGCACCGCAAGCTGGAGCCCGAGGTGCTGCGGCGACGGCAGCTCCTCGTCGCCGTACAGCGCGTCACCGAGCCGGTCGACGAACGGCTGGCTCACCTCGTCCAGGGCCGCCCGGCCGGGCACCGTCTCGGCCACGGTCGCCTGGCAGCCGCAGGACTCGCGCACGACCAGCTTGACCGGGATGCAGTGCTGGCCGGGCTCGATGTGCTCCCCGCTCAGGGCGCGCAGGGCCAACCCACAGGCGGTCACGCCCGCGAGGCTGAAGCTCTGTGCCACGGTGGACAGCGGCGGGTGGTGCTCGGCGGCCGCGGCGATGTCGTCGAAGCCGACCACCGCGACGTCGTCCGGCACGACGAGGCCGTCCTCGGTGAGCGCCTTGACCACCGCCATCGCCGTCGCGTCGGTGCACGCGACCACGGCGGTGGGCATCCGGTCCAGCTCCCTGAGGCGTCGCGCGGCGGCCGAGCCGTCGTGCCTCTCCTCACCGGTCCAGGGCACCATGATCGGGTCGGTCGGAACCAGGCCGTTGGCCTCCATCGCCCCGCGGTACGCGTCGTACCGGATCGCGTCGTCTGCGTTGGCGGGCTCCCGGCCCGCGAAGACGATGTCCGAGTGCCCGTGGCCGATGAGGTGGTCCACGGCCGCCGAGACGCCCTGGACGTTGTCCGGGACGACGGTGGGACAGGCCAGTCCCGACGGCGCGGCGTACATGGTGACCAGCGGCTTGCCCGTGGCGGCGAACTCGTGCAGGTACGAGTCGTCGGCCGGTGTCACCACCACGACGAGCGCGTCGAGATGGTCCCAGGCGACCTGGGCCGTGAACTGCTCGTCCGAGATCGCCTTGAAGAACCCCGCCTCGCGGGCCTGGATCGCCAGGACCCTGGCGCCGTGCGCGGCCGCGGTGTCCATCACGCCGTCGAGGATGCTTCCGTAGAAGTACCCGTGCACGTTCGGGGCGAGGTACCCGATCACGGGCGGGCGAGCGGCACCCGCGACGTCATCGCGCCGCTGGTCGTCTCTGCTCGCTCCGCTCATGGTCCAGCAATCGACAGGATCAGGCGCTCACCTGAGAGTTTCGACGTACCGCGTGTGCGCTTGCGTACCGGCTACCGATACGTATCACCCATCCTCGTCGGAAGCGCGGATTCAGCCAGATCGGGTGCCTTCCGGGCGAACCTGGGCGGCGTCACCGCGACCTCATGGGGCGGCTCGGGGTCAGGTGCGTGGGGCGTACATGATGACGGCGACGCCGAGCAGGCAGATGGCCGCGCCGACGACGTCCCAACGGTCGGGCTGGAACTTGTCGACGGCCATGCCCCACGCGAGCGAGCCGGCCACGAAGATCCCGCCGTACGCCGCCAGGATCCGCCCGAAGTGTGCGTCCGGCTGCAACGTCGCGACGAAGCCGTAGGCGCCGAGGGCGACCACTCCGGCACCGATCCACAGGACCCCGCGGTGCTCGCGCACGCCCTGCCAGATCAGCCACGCACCGCCGATCTCGGCGACGGCCGCGACGGCGAACAGCAGGAGCGAGCGCAGCACGGTCATGCGCGCAGTCTCTCGTGCCTCGGCTCCCGCTCGCGGCAGGCCGTGCGAGGTCGTCGAGTGGTCGCGCTCAGCACGCGCCGCCGCACCCGCACGTGCTCTCCGGCTCGGTCGTCGCCGCGGCAGCCCGACGGCCTCGCAGCCACAGGGCAGCACCGACCACGACGGCGACGAGTGCGACCACGCCCAGCGCGAGCGCCACCCCACCCGTGAAGAACGCCCCGACCCCCGCCGCGACGCCGCCCGCGGCGATCAGCGGCACGGAGCAGGCCACGGCACACACCAGCGCGAGGCCGAACCCAGCCAGTACCCCCTTCTTCGTCGTGGCGTTCGCGCTCGTCGCGTGGTCGGGGGTGGTCGAGGCGTTCATGGCGTCTCCCAGGGGTGTGCGGGCAGAGGGGATCGCGGCCGGAACCGAGTGCGGTGCGGCCGAGGCTCGTGCGGGTTCAGGCCGCGGTGCCGAACATCGCGGCGACGACGTCGGCGGCGTGGTCGGGTGCGCGCACCTCGAGGCGGATCTGCCCCGTGGTGAGCCGGACGGTGAAGTCGAAGAACGTGCAGCAGTCCTGCTCGGCGGCAGCCAGCCGGGCGACCTCGGCGACCAGCTCGGGCGCGGCCACGAACTCGAGGGCCACGCCGCCGGCGATCGGCTCGCGGCGC
>NZ_LFKW01000036.1:34987-70668 GCF_001040865.1 Cellulomonas sp. A375-1
GCCACTCGGCAACCCGGTCGGGCACCGAGCCGGCGTCGAGCGAGCACGCGATCACGGGAGCGTCCGGTGCTGTGCCCGGAGCGCGGGTCAGCGGGACGAACGTGCGCCGGTCCGCCAGCGGCTCCGGCGCCGCGGTTGCGCACGGGCACCCCTGCCCACACGGGCCCGAGGTCTCGGCCTCGGCGAGCCGCGCCGAGACGCGCTGCAGCTGGGCCGCGAGCGCCACGAGCTCACCGATGCGCGTCTGCGTCTCGACCAGCCGCACGGCGACCATCTCGACCACCTGGTGCGCGACGCTCGAGCAGTCGTCGAGGTCGTACGCCTTGACCAGGTCGGCGACGTCGGTCAGCGGGATGCCGAGGTTCTTGGTCGCGGTGATGAACCGCAGCCGGGCGATGTCGTCGTCGTCGTAGGACCGGTAGCCGTTGCCACCCCGGGCGGGCTGCGTGACGAGGCCGATGTCCTCGTAGTAGCGCAGCGTCGTGGCCGGCACCCCGACCAGCCCGGCGACCTCAGCGATGCGGTAGCTCATGCGGCGACGGTAGACCTTCGACCCGAGTCGAAGGTCAAGCCCGCGCGGGCGGATGCCGGCAGGGCGCCGGCCCCAGATCGCTCCGCGGCGGGCGGAAATGCCGTGCGACGGCGGTGCTGTCGGTGTGGGATCAGCCCATGACCGTCGAGCTCGGCACGCCGTCACCGCAGCTGCTGCCCCGCGTCGTCGAGACCCTGCGGGGCTGGCAGGACGAGTCCGCGCCCCTGCAGCTGCACCCGGGCGACCTGGGCTGGTACCGGAGGTTCGGCGCCGACGCCGCGGCCGCCGCCGTGCGGACCTGGAGCCGGGACGACGAGGTCGTCGCGATCGGCCTGCTCGACGGTCCCGACGCGCTGCGCATGACCGTCGCACCCGGCGCGTGGCAGGACGACGACGTCGCGCAGCAGGTCGTCGCCGACGTGTGCGACCCCGTGCGAGGTGTCCTGCCGGACGGTGCGGTGGTGGTCGAGGCGCCCCACGCGACGCGGGTCCACGAGCTCCTGGGCGAGCGCGGGTGGGGTGCGGGCGGGCCCTGGACGCCGTTGCGCCGCGACCTCACCGACCCGGTCGAGGTCGACGGGCTGCACGTCGAGGTGGTCGAGGCCGGGCGGACCGCGGAGTTCACCGCGGTCCACCGCGCGGCGTGGGGGAACGAGCGGTTCACCGACGAGGTCTGGCAGACGATGGCCGCCGGGTCGGCGTTCGTCGACGCGCGGTGCCTGCTCGGCCGGGACGCGGCGGGCGTGCCGGTCGCCGGGGTCACGGTCTGGTCCGCCGGTGCCGGGCGGCCGGGGCTGCTCGAGCCGATGGGCGTGCACGCCGCGCACCGCGGGAGCGGGTACGGGCGGCGCATCTGCCTCGCCGCCGCGGCCGAGCTCAGGGCGCTCGGCTCGTCGTCGGCGCTGGTCTGCACACCGACCGCCAACGTGACGGCCGTCGCCACCTACCGCTCCGCGGGCTTCCAGCCCGAGCCCGAGCGGCTGGACCGGACGCGCGGCTGAGCCGCGGTCACGGCGCAGCCCGGAGGGCTACTGCTCGTCGTCGCTGTCGTCGCGCAGGTTCCGGACCATGGTCCGCAGGGCGTCGAACGCGCTGCGCTGCTCGTCGGGCGTCAGGCCGGTCAGCATCGCGAGCTCGACGGACCGGACCGCCACCGTCGCCTGCTGCAGGCTGCGCCGCCCCGCGTCGGTGAGCGTGGTGGGCAGGACCTTCCCCACGGGCGCCTCGCTCGGCCGGCTGACGTAGCCCTCCTGCTCCAGCGCCTGGAGCAGCGCGTTCATCGACTGCCGCGTGACGAACGCGCGCCGCGCGAGCTCCGCGCTCGACATCCCGGGCCGCTGGGCGAGCAGCTCGAGGCACGCGTACCGCGTGACGTTCATGCCGAGCGGCCGGAGCACCTCCTCCATGGCCGTGCGCAGGGCGGCCGAGACCTCCTTGAGCGCGTAGCCCATGGACGTCCCGAGGTCGACGCCGGCATCCCCTTGACCCATGTCAGCATCCTGACATACGTTCTCCGTGTCAGGAACCTGACACAGACCCCGAGGAGCCCCCATGCCCGTCACCGGTCCCGACTTCGTCTCCCTGCAGGTCCGCGACCTCGCCGCGTCGCAGGCGTTCTACGAGCAGTACCTCGGCCTGGTCCGGTCGCCGGCCGGTCCCCCGCACGCCGTCGTCTTCGAGACCCGGCCCATCGCCTTCGCCGTCCGCGACGTGATGCCCGGGACCGACCTCGACTCCGCGCCCCGGCCCGGGATCGGCGCGGCCGTCTGGCTGCACGCGACCGACGTGCAGGAGATCCACGACGCCCTGGCGGCCGACGGGCACACGATCGTCGCGGCCCCCGTCGACGGACCGTTCGGCCGCACGTTCACGTTCGCCGACCCCGACGGCTACCAGATCACCCTGCACGACCGGGCGTGACCCGGGCGGCGCGGCTGTCGGGCCGCGCGGTTCGGGCCCCGTCAGGTGCCCGTGACCATCCAGGCCGTGCCGCGGGCGCGGTAGCCGGTGGTCGCGGCGCGGGCGAGCATGAAGACGCCGGAGAACGCGGCGGTCAGCCACAACAGGCCGTCGGCGCCCGGCGGGGCGTACGCGCGCACCGCGAGGGCGAACGGCACGTAGACGACGAGCGTGACGAGCCCCGCCCACGCGAGGAACCGGCCGTCGCCCGCGCCGATCAGCACGCCGTCGAGCACGAACACCCACCCGGCGATCGGCATGCACACGCCGGCGACCAGCATCCCGAGCACGATCGCGTGCCGCACCTCGTCGTCGGACGTGAACAGCGGCGCGTACAGCGCGGCCGCGCCACCGAGGATCAGCCCGAGCACCACGCCCGCCCCGACCCCCCACTGCAGCGTGCGCCGCAGGATGCCCCGGGTGCGGGGCACGTCGCCCGAGCCCAGGGCATGGCCGACGAGAGCCTGCGCGGCGATCGCGAGCGCGTCGAGAGCGAAGGCCGCGAGGCCCCAGACGGAGCTGACGACCTGGTGCCCGGCCAGCGTCACCGCGCCGAGCCCCGCGGCGACCCACGTGGTGAGCAGGATCGCGCCGCGCAGCGTCGCGGTGCGCGCGAGCAGGGGCAACCCGTGCCGCGCGCTCGCCCAGATCCCACCGGCGGCGGGCCGCAGCGACGACCCGGCGGCCCGCGCACCGCGCACGACGACGAGCCCCAGCACCACGCCCATGCCGAGCTGGGTCAGGGCGGTGCCGGCGCCGGATCCCGCGATGCCGAGGTGCAGCCCCCACACCAGCGTGACGTTGAGGACGGTGTTCACCACGGCGCCGACGACCGCGACGCCCAACGGGGTGCGGGTGTCCTGCAGCCCGCGCAGGGTCCCGGTCGCGGCCAGGACGACGAGCATCCCGACGAGGCCGGGCGCCGACCAGCGGAGGTAGGTGACGGCCTGCCGGGCGGTCTCGTCGTCGGCGCCCATGAAGGCGACCACCCACGGCGAGGCGATCCACAGCCCCGCCGCGAGGACCACCCCCAGCCCCAGCGCGAGCCACATCCCGTCCACACCCACCTGCAACGCACCCGCGTGGTCCCCGGCGCCGAGGCGGCGGGAGACCGACGCGGTGGTCGCGTAGGCGAGGAACACGCACAGTCCGACGACCGTGAGCAGCACGCTCGAGGCGAGCGCCAGACCCGCGAGCGCCGAGGTGCCCAGGTGCCCGACCACGGCCGAGTCGACCAGGATGAACAGGGGCTCTGCGACGAGCGCCCCGAGCGCGGGGATCGCGAGGGCGAGGATCTGCCGGTCGATCGTGACACGGGGCTGTCCGGTGGCTGAGATGGTTCCGACCCCCTGGCGTGCTCCACACCCGTTGAACTGCGTATGTGCTCGTCGCACCGGCGATTCGCCGACCCGACCCGCGGTATCCACAAGTCTGTCCACGGCCTGTGCACATCTTGATGCACAGGCGTCCCCACGGCGATCCACAGGTTCGACGGCGTGTTTCCACAGGGGCTCTGGGCGATTCGCGCGGCGCACCCCGGCGGTCCTACTGTGCGCGGGAACCTTCCCACGAGCGGTGCTTCGCCGTGCATGTCGGAGGGTGGGGGTAGAACACGGGTTCGAGGACTTCGTCCAGCGGGGATTGGGTGCGTAGGTGACGATCGAAGAGCTCGAGTACGGCATGCCGTCCGACGCCGGATCCGGACGGCGCGAGTTCGACCGCACCCCTCCGCAGGACCTCGAGGCCGAGCGCTCGGTCCTCGGCGGCATGATGATCTCGAAGGACGCCATCGCCGACGTCATCGAGCAGATCCGCGGCACCGACTTCTACCGCCCCGCGCACGAGGTCGTCTACGACGCGATCATCGACCTGTACGGCCGCGGCGAGCCCGCCGACGCGATCACCGTCGCCGACGAGCTGACCAAACGCGGCGAGATCGGCCGCATCGGCGGTGCGCCCTACCTGCACACGCTCATCGCGTCCGTCCCCACGGCCGCGAACGCCGGCTACTACGCGCGGATTGTGCGCGAGCGCGCGATCCTGCGCAAGCTCGTCGAGGCCGGCACGCGCATCGTGCAGCTCGGCTACGGGACCGACGGCGGCGACGTCGACGAGCTCGTCAACAACGCGCAGGCCGAGGTCTACGCGGTCACCGAGCGACGCTCGTCCGAGGACTACCTGCCGCTGTCCGAGATCATCGGCGGGACCGTCGACGAGATCGAGGCCGCCGGTCACCGCGGCGAGGGCATGATCGGCGTCCCCACGGGCTTCTCCGACCTGGACCGCCTGACCAATGGCCTGCACCCGGGCCAGATGATCGTCCTGGCCGCTCGCCCGGCCATCGGCAAGGCCCTCGCGCTCGACACCCCCCTGCCCACGCCCACCGGCTGGACGACGATGGGTGAGGTGCAGGTCGGCGACCAGCTCATCGCCGCAGACGGCAACCCGACGACGGTCGTCGCCGCGACCGAGGTCATGGTCGACCGCCCCTGCTACCGGGTCACGTTCGACGACGGCACGACGATCCTCGCGGACGCCCAGCACCAGTGGTCGACTCGCACTCGGGCCGACCGGCGGCAGAGCGACGGCGGGACGCCGAGCATCTGGACCACCGAGGAGATCCACGGCACGGTGCGCTGCGCGACGGCCGACCGCCGCGCGAACCACTCGGTCGAGACGGCCCGCCCCCTGCGCCTCCCGGACGCCGACCTCCTCGTCGACCCGTACCTCCTGGGCGTCTGGCTCGGCGACGGCCACACCGCGTCAGCCCGCTTCACGAGCGCGGACCCCGAGATCGCCATGCACATCGAGGGCCGCGGCTACGACGTGCGCTCCGCGCCGACGAGTGGGGTCGCTCGTCTCTACACCGTGTCCCTCCCCAAGGAGGAGGTCGAGACCCGCGCGTGCGAGGTCTGCGGCGCCTCCTACGTGAACCCACGCCGCCAGGTCCGGACCTGCGGTCAGTCGTGCGGCGGGAAGGTGAAGACGCTCTCCGTCGGCGCTCCCATACCCACGTGCCCCGACTGCGGCCGCGAGACGTCCGGCCTACGCCGCTGCCAGCAGTGCCACTGCGCGTACGGCACGGTGCAGGGTCGGCTCCGGACGCTCGGCGTGCTCGGCAACAAGCACATCCCGGCCGCGTACCTGCGGGCTAGCGAGCGGCAGCGGCGCGACCTGCTCGCCGGCCTGCTCGACACCGACGGCACAGTGAACCCCACGGGCAGCCCGCAGATCACGCTCACCGACGAGCGCCTTGCGCGCGACGTGCGAGAGCTCGTGCACTCCCTCGGCTACCGCACCGGCTGGTCGACTCGCACCGTCGCGGGCCGCTCGGACGCGACGTCGACGGCTTTCACCATCACCTTCACCACCGACGACGACGTGTTCGGCCTCGAGCGCAAGAAGCTCGTGCACAAGGAGCGTCGTCGTCCCTCGACCCCGCGCCTGTGGCAGCGGTTCATCGTGTCGGTCGAGCCCGTCGAGTCCGTCCCGGTCCGCTGCGTCGAGATCGCGCACCCGTCGCACCTGTACCTCGCCGGCGAGGCCATGGTGCCGACGCACAACTCCACCCTCGGCATCGACATCGTGCGGTCGGCGTCGATCAAGCACAACATGTCGTCGGTCGTGTTCTCGCTCGAGATGAGTCGCAACGAGATCGTCATGCGTCTGCTGTCCGCCGAGGCGCGCGTGCATCTGCAGAAGCTGCGCACCGGTCAGATGGGCGAGGACGACTGGGCCAAGATCGCCCAGACGATGGGCAAGATCTCCGCCGCTCCGCTGTTCATCGACGACTCCCCGAACATGTCGCTGATGGAGATCCGTGCCAAGTGCCGGCGCCTCAAGCAGCGGCACGACCTCAAGCTCGTCGTCATCGACTACCTGCAGCTCATGACGTCCGGCAAGCGCGTCGAGTCGCGTCAGCAGGAGGTCTCCGAGTTCTCGCGTGCGCTCAAGCTCCTCGCCAAGGAGCTCGAGGTCCCCGTCATCGCGATCTCGCAGCTGAACCGTGGTCCGGAACAGCGCACGGACAAGAAGCCGCAGATGAGCGACCTTCGCGAGTCCGGGTGCCTGTCCGAGGACACGCGCGTCCTGCGCGCGGACACCGGTGCCGAGACGACGCTCGGCGAGCTGTACGCGCTGCGCGCCACCGACGTGCCGGTGTGGGCGCTCGACGATCGGCTGCAGTACGTCCGACGCCACCTGACCCACGTGTTCCCGACGGGCGTCAAGCCCACCTACCGGCTCCGCCTGGCCTCCGGCAAGGAGGTCACCGCGACGGCGAACCACCCGTTCCTGACGTACGAAGGTTGGACCCCACTCGGCGAGCTCGAGCCCGGCTCACGCATCGGCGTGCCGAGGCACGTCCCCGGCCCGGAGCAGACGGCTACGTGGCTGGACCGCGACGTGACGATGCTGGCGCGCATGATCGCCGGGCGCACCGCCCCGGGTGCCGCAGTCTGGGACGACGAGGTGTGGGAGCAGCTCGGCGAGTCGCTGCCGGCCTCGCTGTTCCACCTGCCCAAGCCGCAGATCGCGCTGTTCCTACGCACACTGCTGACCCAGAACGGCGCGGTGACGCTCGACGGCGGGACGGGCCTGGTGACCCTTCGGGCAACCGGTCGCCGCGTGCTCGACGGCGTGAGCCGCTTGCTGCTGCGGTTCGGTATCTCCACGCGCATCCGCCGGTCCACCGACGGCATGGTGCTCGAGCTGGTGGAGAAGGACGACCTGCGGCGCCTCCTTCAGGAGGTCGGCATCGAGGGCCGTCACGCGGTCGCCGCGGACGAGTTGCTCAGCCGGGTCCGGGAACGCGACGTCGATGCGTCGACCGAGCCGGTCCGCATGTGGGACGAGGTCCGCACGGTCCTGATGGCCGCGGCCGCTCGTTCCCAGGCCGAAGGACGGGCGCCGCTCGCGCAGGTCGTCGACGTGCTCGACCGCGCCGACCTGCAGGTTGACGCCGTCAACGACCTGCTGTGGGACGAGGTCGTCGCGATCGAGCCGATGGGGGATCAGCAGGTCTTCGACGCGACCGTCGTGGGGACGCATAACTTCATCGCCAATGGCATCGCCGTCCACAACAGCATCGAGCAGGACGCGGACATGGTGATCCTGCTCCACCGCGAGGACGCCTACGAGAAGGAGTCGCCGCGCGCCGGCGAGGCCGACCTCATCGTCGCCAAGCACCGAAACGGTCCGACGGACACGATCACGGTTGCATTCCAGGGCCACTTCAGCCGCTTCGTCGACATGCAGGCTTAAGCCGCCGCCGGTGTAGGTTCCGCTGTCGAGATGCAACTTAGTCTGAGAGTCGCATCCCGATACTTTAAGTACCCCGCCGAGTGTGTCTGTAGACCCCTACAAGAGCGTCACTAGCCACTCACCTCAGGGCTACGACGGCGCATCGAGTCTGTCGAGCACCCGCAAGAGAAGATCGACTGACGTGGGCGTGCGCCGGCGGTCGGCCGCTCAGGACGTGGCCGCCGCGTCTCTCCAGGCACCTCCGTCGATCCGGCTGCTACGGGTGAACGACTGACCGGCGTCGCAGGGCAGCCCGTCAGCCGCCCGGTGCAACACTTCGTCCATGGCGGTGAATCTGCACCTCACGGACTGGCACGACGCCTCGCCCGACGACGCGTGGGGTCGTTCGTCGGTCGGGTGGCGTGACGATCTTTCTGACGCGGAACTCTGGGAACGCAATCGCGGGACGTGGGCGATCGGGGTCGCGGCTGACTCGGAGCGCTACGCAACGATGTCGCACAACGGCGCCGTACGAGTGGTCGCGGAACTGACCGGGCCCCGTGAGTGGGTGCTGGAAGGTGATCGAGTCCTGCACGCCCTCGTGGGGCACGTGCTCGGACCTGGCCACCCCGTCTACGAGTCACTCGTTGGTCGTCCGGTGCGCGGCCGCCACGTCTCCTACCTCGACACCTCGGACCTGGACAACCGGGCGCCGTGGCATGCGCGCAGCGCGTTCCTTCTGACCTACAACCCCGACGTGTGGCACTGGGACGATCTGGAGCTCGCCTCGGCCGTTGCGGCAACGAAGGCCGGGAGCCTATATCGCGACTCTTGGTCGATGGGCGGTCGCGAGGGTGGAGTCGAAGCGGACGATCGTGTGTTCCTGGTGCGTCTCGGCAGTCAGGGAAGGGGCATCGTCGCCAGTGGCACGGTCACAGGGCCGATCTTCCGCGACGAGCACTTCGACGGCTCAGGAAGGCAGAGCAACTTCGTGCCCGTCGACTGGGACACGGTTGTGGAAGCGGACGATCGGCTGGACCTCGTCCAGGTCGAGGCGGCGCTGCCAGGACAGCACTGGCATCCGCAGGGCAGCGGCATCAAGGTCCGAGACGAGGTCCTTCCGCAGCTCGAGATTCTGTGGGCAGAACACCTCCGAAACCTGGGGCTGGATCGGGCGGCGAGAGGCACCCATGGGGGTGGGAAGCGCGGTGTGACCTCCGGTGGCCGCGGAGGTGCCGGGCAGGGTTGGCAGGACGATCCGGCCATCCGAAAGGCTGTCGAGGATGCGGCGCAGTCGCGGATGGAAGCGCACTACCGATCGCTGGGCTGGGTCGTGACGGATGTTCGCCACTCGAAGTTCGGATACGACGCGCTGGCGGTGAAGGGCGACGAGAAGGTCTACCTCGAGGCGAAGGGGACGGTCACGAGCGGTCTCTCGGTCATCGTGTCGCCGGCGGAGGTGGAGTTCGCTCGTCGCCATCCTGGGCAGTGTGTGATCGGGATCTTGTCCAACGTCGCCGTCAGCGCCGAGGGCGAGGTCGATCCTGCCAGCGGGACTTTCGCGATGCTCGACTGGCGTCCCGACCAGGGGACATTGCGACCCCGAGGGTACGACTGGGCCCCTGCACGCGCGGACGACGAGGCAACGACAGGTTCGGCACCTGGGCGTGACCTGCCCGTGGACGACGCCTGACCGACGGCGTTACGGCGAGCCCTCGGTGAATGACGACGCACGACCGACGCGAATTCTCACCCGCCTGGTCGGGAGTGCGTCGTCGCGCCCCCAGAAGAGCTGAAAGCGCCGCCAGGAGGCTTCCTCTGCCTCGATCGCTGCGAGTTCCGCGCGGCCGGGGGAGTCCCCGGTCAACGTGTAGAGGGCTCGCAGGTGGGGTTGGCCGGGATCAGCTGGTCCGGGGCGGTGCCTACGGCGATGGGCGCGGTCGCGTGACAACCGGGCGAGTTGCCACTCGAGGTTCCGGTGGGCCTCGATGACGAGCTGACGCAGCCGCTCCGCCTCCGACGACTTGGCGAACGGCAACAGTTCGGCCAGCTCGTCTGCGACGTCCTCGACCACGGTCAGTGCGTGGTCGAGTTGGCCCCGTCGGTAGGCGTACTTCGCGCGGCAGCTCGCTGAGCAGAACATCTGGGGTCGGCCGCGGCCGCGACCGGGCCGCCGGCAGAGTCTTGGGCACTCGGGCCACAAGCACGCCGCGACGTCGGAGGACGCCACGCTTACGCCCTCGAGTCCAGCGGCGAGCTCTTCGAGAGTCGGGGTGTCATCTTTTCGATCCGACACGTTGGTCCTCCGCGCCTTGATGGCTCTCGTCGGTGCGCTGGCGGAATTGCGTAGGCCCAGTTCAGGGGACAAATCGCCTGTCTGTCTCGTGATCGGTTCAGTGGAGGCTCGGAACTGACGCTTCGACGGTAGTCGGGGCGGTGTTGTGCCGGTAGTGGTTGGCCTCGTGCTCGGCGGGTGGGACGAGTCCTGTCTCGCCGTGCAGGCGTCGGTGGTTGAACCAGTCGACGTACTCCGCGACGGCGATCTCGAGGCCGTCGACGCCTCTCCACGGGCCCTTGCTGCGGACGAGCTCGGCCTTGAACAGGGGGTTGAACGCCTCAGCGAGGGCGTTGATGCTCCTCCGTCTGTCAAGCGGCTTGCGCTGCACCGGTCGCTACGACGCGGAGGGGGCGCATCGCGGCCCAGAGCGCGGGGGCGAGGTGACGTCTGAGGCAGCGGATGATCTCGGACTTGGTCTTGCCCTCGGTCATGCGGCGGGTGACGTAGGACCCGGTCGGTTCGTGGTGCTGCATCCGTACGATCACGACCAGGTAGAGGGCTGCGTTGGCCTGTCGGTGACCGCCGCGGTTGAGTCGGTGGCGGGTGGTCGTCCCCGAGGAAGCTGGGATCGGGGCGACCCCGCAGAGCCTGGCGAACGCCGGCTCGGACCGGACCCGTCGAGGATCTGAGCCACCCCCTGCGCGACCTGGTGTGGGCTGTCGGGATCTCCCGGGCTGACGTCTCAGTCCAGGCGCGAGCGACCGAGCTCGACTGCGCCTGAGTAGCACACGGTGCTACTTTGGGTGGATGACGACCGTGGGGGTTCGGGAGCTCAGGCAGGATGCGTCAGGAGTTCTGCGTCGCGTCGAGGAGGGTGAGCGCGTCGTCGTGACTGTTCACGGACGGCCGGTCGCGGACCTCGTGCCCCACTTCGAGACCCGACCGACCTGGCGTCCGGTCACGGACTTGGCGGCACTCTTCCCCGGGGTGGATGACCCGCACTGGGACCAGGACATGTCGCTGGTCGACGGCGCGCCGACCGACCCGTTCGAGCGCGACGCTCACCGGTGAGGCTCATCCTCGACACGAACGTCCTGATCGACGGGCTGGTGCCTACCGATACGGGCGACGAAGCCGCGATCAGCATGGCGACGCTGGCCGAGCTGCGCTTCGGAGTCCTGATCGCGCGGACACCCGAGAGCAGGGCGGCGCGGATGCGGGTGCTGTCGAGTGCAGAGGGCGCGCTCGCCGCCCTGCCGATCGATGACTCGGTTGCGTCGTCGTACGCGCTGCTGGCGACGAAGACCGTCGCGGCCGGACGGCGGCCGCGGGCCCGCGCGTTCGACCTGCTGATCGCAGCGACCGCCCACGCACATGGCGCGGTGCTGGTCACACGGAACGTCGGCGACTTCGCGGGGCTCGACGACGTCCTCGAGGTTCGCGCGCCCCGACCGGTCGGGCCACCGGCTTGCGCCCGCCTGCCCTGAGGCAGCTGGCCCGTCGGGGGCGCAGTGCGTCTCTGGTTCCACGGATGGCCGCATGCGCCGGTGTCAGCTTGGATGCTCCGGCACGTCGGCTCGAGCCCCGGGATGATGCGCCGCCGGGCGGGCCTCGTGGCCCGGGCGACTGTGGGTCCGTTCCCGCTCCTTGAGCTGCGCCTCGAAGACGTGCCGGCGCCCTCCCATCGTCGCGTCGCGGACCGCCCGCTCGGCGTCGGCGAACGCCTTGTAGTAGCCGGAGTCGAACTCCTCGACGAGCTGGAACGTCCAGCGTCCGTCGATCACGTTGCGCCCGACGACCTCCTTCCGCAGCGCCTCGGCGAGGTCGGGGCGCCCGGCGGCCTCGAGCTGGTCGAGGGCCTCGGCGAGCTCCTTGTCCGCCCGGCCGACGAGCCGGTGGAACGCGTAGAGCATCCCGCGCGCGTGCTCGATCACCTCGAAGGACGCGGTGACGCCTCCGACCGCCTCGACCAGCTCGTCGGAGACCCCCGCGGGAGCGGTGTGGTCCTCGTCCGGTCCGTGCTGAGTCGACGTCATCGCGCCATCGTCACCCGCAGCGGGCGTCGTCGCGCGGCAGGCGGCGACCCGTCCTGCTCGCCGGACCAGACGCGGGGCTGCGACGCGGCCGGGCTCGACGTACGGTCGAGAACGTGCCCCGTCCTGTCCCGATCCGTCCCGCGCCCGGGCAGGAGTCGGTGTGGGACTACCCGCGCCCCCCGCGCGTCGAGCCGTGCACGGCCGAGCTCGTGATCGTGCTCGGTGGTGAGGTGGTGGCGCGGACGTCGTCGAGCTGGCGGGTGCTGGAGACGAGCCACCCACCGACGTACTACCTGCCCCGGTCGGCGTTCGTCGCCGGGTCGCTGCGCGCCGTCCCCGGAGCGTCCTGGTGCGAGTGGAAGGGGCAGGCCGCGTACGTCGACGTCGTGGGCGGGGGGTTGGTGGCGCCCCGTGCGGGGTGGACGTACCCGGACCCGGCCGCTGGTTACGAGGTGCTCGCCGGCTCGATCGCCGTGATGCCGGGCGCCATGGACCGCTGCACGGTCGACGGCGAGGTCGTCCAGGCCCAGGAGGGCGGCTTCTACGGCGGCTGGATCACCTCGCACGTCGTCGGACCGTTCAAGGGCGGTCCGGGCACTCAGAACTGGTGACGGCCGGACACCAGGTCTGGACGACCCTCGTCCGGCGCTCTCCTTGCCATGCCGTGCCCGGGGACGGGACGATCACGTCCGTCGAGCGCATCGGCGCTGGCGAGCACGGGGATCGAGCCCCGGCGGGCGGGGGCGGAGCTGCGGTGGGCACGAGGCCGGGCGGCACATCGAGGGTCACCGATTCCGTGCGCGAGCGCGCCCGGAGGTCGCTCGGGCCGGCAGCGTGGCGGTTGCGTCGGGAGTGGCAGTGGCGGCAGGCCGGCGTGCAGGCGCGGCTGGACCGTGTGGCCGTGGACGGCTTCGAGCACGAGGTCGCGGCCCACCGCACACCGATCTTCCGCGAGCTGGCCGGGGTGGACCGCCGCCTGCAGGAGAACAAGGCGGTGAACCTGGCGATCGCGGCCGGGCGGCTGGACGGCAGTGCGCTACGGCCCGGGCAGCGGATGTCGTTCTGGCGACTGGTCGGGCGGCCGAGCTACCGGCGCGGGTTCACCGACGGCTTGGTCCTGCGGCAGGGCGAGGTCGACGAGGGCGTCGGCGGTGGGCTGTGCCAGATGACCAACCTCCTGTACTGGATGACCGTGCACTCACCGCTGACCGTGGTCGAGCGCTGGCGGCACACCTATGACGTCTTCCCGGACACCGGCCGCACGCAGCCGTTCGGCAGCGGCGCCACGTGCTCGTGGCCCGTGCTCGACCTGCAGATCGAGAACCGCACGTCCGCGACGTTCCGGCTCTCGCTGACGGTCGGGCAGACCCACCTCGTCGGGGCGTGGACCAGCGACCAGGCACCGTTGCACACCTACGAGGTGTATGAGGCCGCGCACGAGATGAGGAACGACCTGCCCGGCGTCTTCACGCGTCACAACGTTCTGCGCCGACGGGTGCTCGACGGGGCCGGGAACGAGGTGGACGACGAGCTCCTCGCGGTCAACCAGGGCAGGCTCATGTACCAGCCGTTCCTGGGGGCCGGCGGCGCCGGCTAGGCGCGTCTCCCGGTGTCGAACGTCATCCGGGGCCGAGCGCGCACCCAGGCGTGGAGCGGGACTAATGCCTGGTCAGGCCCGGTGCCGGGTCGCCAGACTCGGCGCGTGACCGACCGAAGCTGGCGCGTCGTGCGCGCTCCCGAACCACCCGCCGACCTCGACCACCCCGACGCGTGGGCGCTGCACGCGTTCAGCGACGTCGAGCGCGAGCGCGAGGCCGCCGTGTGGGGCTGGACCGACCAGTGGGCTCCGCCGTGGGTCATGCACGGCGTCGTCCGTCACCAGGAGTACGACCGCAAGCAGATGCTCCTGGTGGTGCGCGCCTCGCACCCGCAGGACGTCCCGCCGCAGCCCGCTGACGTCGTCGGGGTCGCGCTCGTCGTCGTCGGCCGCGAGGCCAACACGCACCTGCTCTGGGCCGGACCGCTGGCCGTGCGTCCCGCGCACGCTCACGACGGCGTTCTCGACGTGCTGCTCGCGGGGATCGAGGAGGAGGCCGCGGCGCTCGGCTGCACGACCGTCGTCTACACGGCACCGCACGCCCCGGAGCCGCCCGCGGGGCCGGGAGCGCTCGAACCCCGCACGGGTGCCGGCCGCGTGCCGGTCGACTCGCCCGAGGCGGTCGTCTCGCTCGAGCGCGGCTACACGCTCGAGCAGGTCGGTCGCCACTCCACGCTGTACCTGCCGGTTCCGTCGCCGGTGCTCGACCCCCTCGGCGACGATGCCGCCGCCGCGGCCGGTGACACCTACCGCATCGTCACGTGGCGCGACGAGATCCCCGAGGAGCGTCTCGACGACCTCGCGCGGCTGTGGACCCGGATGAGCACGGACGTGCCGCTCGGCGAGGTCGACTACGACGAGGACCCGTGGGACGCCGACCGCGTGCGTAGCCACCTCGCGGACCTCGCAGGCCGGCAGCAGCACGTGCTGGTCGCGGTGGCCGAGCACGTCGCGTCGGGCGAGCTCGTCGCGTTCACGGTGCTCCAGGTGCCCTTCCCCGAGGTCCCGTTCGGGTTCCAGGAGGACACGCTCGTGCTGCGCGAGCACCGCGGGCACCGCCTCGGGATGCTCGTCAAGGTCGCGAACCTGCGTGCGCTCGCCGCGTGGCGGCCGGGTGTCGCGCGGATCCACACGTGGAACGCGCAGGAGAACGCCCACATGCTCGCGATCAACGTCGCGCTCGGCTTCGTGGCGGACGGTGTCGCGGCGGTCTGGCAGAAGCACCTGGCGTGATCGCACCTGCTGAAGGTCGCGGAAGCGGCCGCAGCGGACACGGCCGCGGCACAGGACCTGCTCGACGCACTTCGCCGGCGGCGCCGGCAGGGGGTGGGCTCGGATGAACCGGGCCCACCCCCTGGCTCCCACGCTCGTGGGTGTCGTGCGCCGCGCTCGTCAGCGCCGGAGCGTGAGCAGGCCCGGGCGGTACGGCAGGTTGTTGTAGTCGGCGTTCACGTTGGGGTCGCGGCCCTGGTAGAGCAGCTGCAGGTTGCACGGGTCGATCGTCTTGGTCTGGTCGGGGTTGGACCGGACCAGGTCGCCGTGGCTGATGTCGTTGGTCCACGTCGCGCCGCTGTTGGCCTTGCCCGCGAACGGGTTGCTCTCGGACGCGGCCTGCGGTGTCCACGACCCCGACAGGCTGGAGGACGTGAACGAGCGGAAGTAGCGCCCGCCCGAGCCCATCGCCTCGACGATCATCAGGTACTGGTTCTGACCGGCGACCTTGTAGACCTCCACACCCTCGAACAGGTTGGCCGTGGTGTCGCTCATGATCGTGGTGTAGCTGGACCCGAAGCTGCCCGGGAAGTTCCCGATCGGCATGCTCGCGCGGTAGATCTTGCCGTTGTCGCCGGCGAAGAACAGGTACATGTTCTGCCCGTCACCGATGAGGGTCTGGTCGATCGGGCCGGTCCCGGAGCCGGTGATGCTGCCCGTGAACAGCGGCTGCGGTGACGACCACGAGTTGACGTTCGTCGGGTCGGTCGAGGTCCGGTAGATGAACGGCCACTGACCCCACTGGTAGGCCAGGACCCAGATGTTCTTGGGCGCGAAGTAGAACAGCGTGGGAGCGACCGTGCCGGAGGGGAGGGCGTTCTGGCTCGTGGTCGCCATGTCCGACCAGTTCGTGAACGGGCTGAACGCCATCGAGCCGTAGCTGCCGTTCTCGACCTTCGACGCGTACACGAGGTGCTTGCCGTTGTGGACGACGTTCGTGAAGTCCTTCAGCGACGTCCAGCCCGACCGCGGCTGGGCGAGGGGGCCGGAGGAGTCCCACCGGTACGACGACGGCAGCGAGCACCCGGTCCCCGACGTGGGCGTGGGCGTGCCACCGCCGACGCGGACCATCTGCCACTGCTGGTTGCTGCCGTTCCAGTCGGCGTACTGCACGACGTTGCCGCCGTCGGCGGTGGAGGCGCCCTGCACCTCGACGGCCTTGCCGCTGTGGCGCGCGATCAGCTGGATGTACCCGTCGACGTCCTGGACGCTGAACTGCTGGTTCGACGAGTTGTTGTCGGTCCACTGGATGATCGCGGCGCCGTCGGCAGTGGACCGGCCGCTGACGTCGAGGACCTTGCCGGACAGGCGGGACTTGAGCCGGTAGTAGCCGCCGCCCGAGTCGACGAACTGCCACTGCTGGTTGGTGCCGTCGTTGCGCGACCACTGCGTGATGCGGGCACCGTCAGTGGTGGCCCGGGCGTACACGTCGAGGGCCTTGCCGCTGGTGCGGTTGACCAGCACGTACGACGCCGAGGTGTCGATGCTCGCTGCGGTCGCCGTCGGCGCCGCCGCGACCGCGACCGCACCGGCCGCCGCGACGCCCAGCGCGACGAGCATCGCGGACCACCGTCGTCGCGGGCTCCTTGGGCTTCTTCTCACCTGTCCATCTCCCTTCGATCCGGGAGCGGGTGCGCCGCGTGGACGGACCCACTGGCATCCGTCGTGTGATCGTTCACACGGCGTCGGGCTCAATGTCACACGGGACGATGCCCCCCGGTCCTGCCTGAAACGCTTCGTGTGGACGACGAGTGCGGTCTTCCCTGCGGCTGGCAGCGAGACGGCCCGTGATGTGATGTGCGCATGAACCTGCCCCGCTCCGCACCTGTCCCGTCGCCGCGCCCGGCAGCTCTCGTCCAGGCCGTGGACGCGCGGGTCTCGTCGTCGCACGTCGGGGTCGGCGCATGAGCCGCGTCGTCGTGACCGGCGGGGGCGGCAAGCTCGGCCGCGCCGTCGTCGAGCACCTGGCGGTGCACGGGTACGACGTGGTCAACGTCGACACCGCTCCCCCGCCAGCGGGTCAGCAGGCGCTGTTCACCCGGGTCGACCTCACCGATCTGGGCGAGGTGACCGAGGCGCTCACGGGGATCGACGACCGGTACGACGGTGTCGACGCGGTGGTGCACCTCGCGGCCATCCCCGCGCCGGGTCTGCGGCCGAGCGGCGCGACGTTCGCGAACAACGTCGTCGCCACGCACCACGTGTTCAGCGCCGCCCGCCGCGCAGGCATCACGAACGTGGTCTGGGCGTCGAGCGAGACCGTCCTCGGGCTGCCCTTCGAGACGCCTCCGCCGTACGTCCCGGTCGACGAGGAGTACGCCGTCCGCCCGGAGAGCACGTACTCCCTCGGCAAGGCCGTCGAGGAGGAGATGGCCCGGCACTTCACGCGCTGGGACCCGGAGCTCAAGCTCATCGGCCTGCGGTTCTCCAACGTCATGGACGTCGGCGACTACGCCGCGTTCCCGAGCTTCGCGGCCGACCCGCGCAGCCGGATCTGGAACCTGTGGAGCTACATCGACGCCCGCGACGGTGCCCTCGCGGTCCGCCTCGCGCTCGAGAGCGACCTGCGGGGGTTCGAGGCCTTCATCGTCGCCTCACCCGACTCGGTGCTGGACCGCCCGTCGGCCGAGCTGGTCGCCGAGTACTTCCCGGACGTCCCCGTGCGACGCCCGATCGAGGGCCGCGAGACGCTCCTGTCCATCGACAAGGCACGTCGCCTGCTGGGGTACGACCCGCAGCACACCTGGCGCGACGAGGTCTGAGGCCCGTGCCCGGTCTGTCCGACCGTGACCCTGCGTGACGGTCGGAGCCGCAGCTCCCGCAGCTCCGCGAGGCGGCGCCGCCGCTCGCGCGAGTCAGGCAGGTTGGAGGTCTCGCTGCCTCAACCGGTGGACGCCCGCCCAGGTGAGCGCAACGGCGACCATCGTCAGAGCCACCAGGGGCGTCCAGGAGAAGGGCTCCAGCGGAAGGTACGGGACTGCTGCGAACGGCAGTCCGTCCAGGACCCAGTCGGGCAGCCCGAAGACCTCACCGAGCATGGTGGCGAACCACATCGCGGCCATGACGCCCCAGGTGGCGGGCACCGCGACGCGGGGCACCCAGCCGAACAGGGCGACCGCGAGCCCGACCAGGACCATGACCGCCGGCCAGTACGCGAGCGTGGCGCCGGCCATCGCGGCTGACTGAGAGGGGTCGTCGACCGTCGCTCCGTACACGGCTCCGAGGACCGCGCCTCCGACGGCGAGCAGCACGGCGGAGCCGGCCACGGGGATGAGCAGGCGCTCCAGAGCCCAACGGGTGCGTGAGATGGCTCCGGCGAGCTGCGGCTCGAGGATGCCGGTCGCCTCGTCGCCGCGCAGCGACACTGCCGACTGGGTCGCGAAGACCGCCGTGACGAGTCCGATCATGCTGGCGAGCATCGACAGCAGTGCCGGAACACCCGCGCCTCGCAGCAGGTCGGCCGTATCGCCGCCGGCGTCGTCCAGGAGGTCGGCCATGGCCTCGGCGACGGAGCCGAACAGCACCGCGGCGAGCACGACCGCGATCGTCCATCCGACGATCGGCCCGCGCTGCAACCGCAGCCCGAGCCCCAGGGGCGAGGCGAACCGGCGTGGCGCCCATGCCCGCCCTGGCCTCGCCGCGATCAGTCCTGCGCCATGGTCACGCCGGGCTTCGAGCGTGATCGCGACCGTGCACAGCACGACGGCAAGGAGGGCGAGCAGCGCGAGGGGCCACCACCGATCGCCCGCGAACGGCTCCATCTTCTGGCCCCACCCGATCGGTGACGCCCACGTGAGCGCGCCGTCACCGAGGTCGCCCACCATGCGCAGGACGTAGAAGCCGAGGATCACCGCCGATCCGAGTGCATTCGCGGCTCGCGCGGTCCCGGCCACCTGTCCGGCAACGGCGCCGACGCCCAGGCCGACGAGACCGACTCCCGCCACTGACGCGCCCAGCACGGATGAACCCCGCAGTCCCGCGCCCGCAGGATCGAGGCCCTGTGCGGCGGAGACGAGGGTGATGCCGACGCCCACCAGGACGCACAGGCACGCCAGGACCAGCCACGAGGCGACGGTGGCGGCGTGCACCCCCAGCATCCGAGAGCGCAGCAGCTCGGTGCGGCCCGCTTCCTCGTCGGCCCGGCCGTTCCGGGTGGCGAGGAACACGACCCCGAGCGCCAGGGCCAGCGCGATCGTCATCCAGGCCTTCGTCCAGACCGCACCGCCGAGCGTGTTCGCCGCTGGCGACAGGCCGGTGAGGGCCCTGATACCGGGCGTGTTCGAGACGGCGGCGAAGTCGTCGAGCGCCGCCTGTGTGGGGAAGAGCTCCTGGTAGTAGGACGCGACGTACGCGAACATCGTGACGAGTGCGACGAGCCACGCCGCCAGACGAACCCGGTTGCGGCGCAGCTGGAGGCGCACCATCGGTCGCCACCCTGCGCAGCTCTCGAGCGTGCGTCCTCGACGGGCTGTCGGCGCGAGTCGCCGCGGAGGCGTGGCGGTCGTGGCCGTCACGGCTGCCGCTCCGCACGTGCGGACAGAGCTGCGAGCTCGTCGCCGTAGTGCCGCAGGAACAGCTCTTCCAGTGACGGCGGGTTGGCGACGAGCGAGCGCGGCCCGAGCACCGCGACGCGCGCCAGGACTGTCGGCAGCGCCGCCTCGTCGACGGCGAAGGTCACGTGCCGGTCGAGCACCGTCAGGTCGTGCACACCGGGCAGCGTCGCGAGGCCGTCCACGCCCCCGTCGAGCACAGCGGTGACCTGCGTGCGCGTCAGGTGCCGGAGCTCGGCGATGGTCCCGGACTCGACGGTGGCACCTTCGCGGATGATCGTGACGCGGTCGGCGAGCTTCTCCACCTCGGCGAAGATGTGGCTCGACAGCAGCACCGACCGCCCCTGCGCCTTGATCTCGCGGATGGACTCGGTGAACGCCGCCTCCATCAACGGGTCGAGTCCGCTCGTCGGCTCGTCCAGGAGGAGCAGCTCGGCATCGGAGGCGAGGGCGGCGACGAGCGCGACCTTCTGCCGGTTGCCCTTCGAGTAGGTCCGTGCCTTCTTGGTGGGGTCGAGCTCGAACCTCTCGAGCATGGCGTGCTTCCGCCGCGGGTCGAGCGGGCCGGAGATCCGGCAGAGGATGTCGATCGCCTCGCCGCCGGTGAGGTTTGGCCAGAGGGTGACGTCGCCGGGCACGTACGCGACGCGCCTGTGCAGCCGCACCGCATCCGTCCAGGGGTCGCCGTCGAGGAGAGCGACGCGTCCGGAGTCGGCCTTGAGCAGACCGAGGAGGACGCGGATGGCTGTCGTCTTCCCGGCCCCGTTGGGGCCGAGGAAGCCGGTCACCTGACCGGTCGGGACGGTCAGGTCCAGCCCTCGCAGGGCGTGGACGTGGCCGAAGCTCTTGTGCAGGTTCTCGACCTGCACCGCCATGGAGGCTGCCGTGGGCATGAAGGTTCCTCGGGAGGTGTCGTGGCAGGTGGAGGGAGCGGACGGCTGCGCCGTCACGCACTCTGTCGATCTGACTGCTGCTGGTCACCGTCGGGCGGGTCGCCGACGTACAGCAGGTAGTCGTCGAGCATCCGCCTGGAGGTCAGCAAGCCCTCCGTGAAGAGCTCCAGGGTCGGCAGGATCTGGTCGTGGTTGCGCGCGCTCACGGCCTCGACGAATGCCCGGGGTGTGGCGTCGGGCATGGTGAGGAACTGCATCAGCAGTGACCCCATGGTCTGGAAGACGAGGTAGCGCAGGCGCGCCTCCTCGTCTCGCGAGGGACGCACGAGTCCGGACTGGACGCTGTCGCGCATGATGTCGCGCGCCTCGTCGACGAGATGCTCGAGGAACTGCTGTGCGGGCTCACCCCCGGCATGGATCGCGCGGATCATGTAGACGACGAGCTCGGCGGAGGGCCCGGGGTCGGCCAGGTTGGCGAACAGGTACGCGCTCGGGTCGGCCAGGCTGCTCGCCTTGAGGGCCCCGTAGCGACGCAGCACCTCGGCGTCACAGTGCTCACGCAGGCCGGCCTTCGAGCCGAAGTGGTGCGTGATCAACGCGGGCGAGACGCCGGCGCGCTCGGCGATCACCCGGAACGGCGCGTCGAACCCTTGCTCGGCGAAGCACTCGACGGCCGCGTCGCGGATCCTCGCCCACGCGGTGAGCTCGCTCGCGCGCCGGTCGTCCGGCGACGATGCTGTACGCACAACCAGCACGCTATACGCGCAACCAGTCACCGGCAAGAGGTCCCTGCCTGACGCCTTCCCTCGAACAATGTTAGTGAGTAACATTCGACGGGTGCGACACCCAGGCTCCTCACCACGCGCGCGGGCGACCCAGGCGCGCATCCAGGCTGCGGCCCTGGACCTGTTCGAGCGCGACGGGTACGAGCGGACGACCACCGCGAGCATCGCGGCAGCGGCCGGCGTCACGCCGATGACCTTCTTCCGCCACTTCCCCACGAAGGCGGCAGTCGTCGTCTCCGACCCGTACGACCCCCTCATCGCAGCCGCCGTGGCGAGGCAACCGCGTCGCCTCCCGGCCACAGAACGGGTCCGTCGCGCGATGCTGAGCTCGCTCGCCACGATCGGCCCCGCTGAGGACAGCACAGCGCGGCGCCGAGTTGCTGTCGTCGCGTCGAACCCCGCGCTACGAGCCGCGGTCGTCGAGGCCAGCGCGGCGACAGAACGCGCGATCGTCGATCAGCTCGTCACGGACGGCACGTCTGCGTTCGAGGCACGTGTCGCGGCCGGGGCGTGCCTGGGCGCCGCCACCGCGGCGCTGCTGGCCATCGCCGAAGCAGAGGGCAGCCTGACCGACGTGATCACCCGAGCCCTGCAGATCCTGGGGCCGGGCGAGGACGAGGTGCCATGACCGCCGCACTCGTCGTGGAGGACGTCACCCACAGGTTCGGTGCGCTCCTGGCTCTGGACCGCTTCAGCCTCACCGTCATGCCCGGTGAGGTGGTCGCGATGATCGGGCTCAACGGCGCCGGGAAGACCACCGCCATGCGCGTGCTCACCGGACGCCTGCGACCACTCGACGGCGGGGCTCGCGTGCTCGACGACCCCGCAGACCGGCTCACGCGCCGCACGGCGACGCGGTTCGGTCACGTCGTCGACTCCCCGCTCGTCTACCCCGAGCTCACCGTCCGGGAGAACCTGCGCTGCGCGGCAACGCTGCACGGCCTCCCGGCTCACCAACGCGCCGCCGCGGCCCGTCGGGTCATCGACGAGCTGCACCTGGATCCGTGGGCGGACGCTCGAGCGCGTTCCCTGTCGGCCGGGAACCGGCAGCGGCTCGGCGTCGCGGCTGCGGTCGTGCACACCCCGCTCGCACTCGTCCTCGACGAGCCGACGAGCGCACTCGACCCGCGCGGTGTCGTGCTCGTCCGGGCACTCGTGCGGCGACTGGCCGCAGACGGTGCCGCTGTGCTCGTCTCGAGTCACCACCTCGACGAGGTCTCCCGGGTCGCGGACCGGATCGTCGTCGTCCACGCCGGACGGGTCGTCGCCCCGCTGCCACCGGGCACGGCGGACCTCGAGCAGCAGTTCTTCAGCGTGGTCCTCCGCGAGGACGAGAACCCGACGTGAGGCGGTGTGTCGTGAGTGGTGCGTGGGCTGTCGAGCTGCTCAAGCTGCGCAGGGCGATCGTCGTGTGGATCGCGACACCGGTGCTCACCCTCGTCGTGCCGTTCGCGAGCATCGAGGCCGTGGCCCTGGCCCGCTCGCCGGATGTGCCGGGGGCGGCCGGGGAGAAGTTCGCGCCGTACGCGACGGGCCCCCTGGCGCAGGCCCACCTCGAGGTCTGTGGTCAGGTTCTCGCGGTCGCGGTCCTGGCGGTCGGCGGCTTCGCCGCGGCCTGGTGCTACGCCCGCGAGTTCGTCGACGGCACGGCCGGGGCGCTCTTCGGGCTCGCGGTGCAGCGGCGCACCCTCGGGCTGGCCAAGATGCTCGTCCTGGCGGTCTGGCTGGTGCTCTGCGTGCTCGCCGCGATTGCCGTGACCGCCCTCCTCACCCTTGCGCTCGGCGGGGTCATCGACGCTGCCGCCTGGTCCACGCTGGGCGTTGCGCTGGGCGCGGGACTGCTGTCCGTGGGCCTGGTGCTCCCCTTCGGGTGGGTCGCCACCCGCACCCGCAGCCCGCTCGCGACCGTCGGCGTCCTCATCGCACTCGTCGCCGTGACACAGGTCGTCGTCCTCCTGGGCGCGGGGACGTGGTTCCCCTACGCCGTCCCGTCGCTGTGGACCGGAGCCGGTGGGCGGGAAGCCGCCGCGGCCATCCGCGCCCCGGCGCTCGCGCTGACCGCTGCCGTCGCCCCAGCGGCCGCCGTGAGCATCCGGTGGGCGTGGGGTCGGCTGACGAACGTCTAGGCGACGTCCGCCACGGCCCGACCGTACAATCTGTGGCGGAGTGCCGGGAAGCCTGGTCGGCGTCAACGTCGTCGACCCCAAGGGCCCCGCTCATGCCGTCCTCCTCTGCTCCTGCTTCCCTGCTCGCGCGTCGCTCGTGGTCCGAGACGAGCCGGATCACCGAGATCCTCCGCAAGGAGACCGTCGGCGGAGCTCTGCTGCTGCTGGCGACCGTCGCCGCGCTGATCTGGGCCAACTCACCAGCAGCCGACTCGTACGCGGCGCTGCGGGACTACACCGTCGGGCCGCAGGCGCTGCACCTTCACCTGTCGCTCGGGACGTGGGCGGCGGACGGCCTCCTGGCCATCTTCTTCTTCGTCGTCGGGCTGGAGCTCAAGCGGGAGTTCGTCGCCGGGGACCTGCGTGATCCCCGCCGCGCCGCGCTCCCGATCCTGGCAGCCGTCGGAGGGATGGCCGTACCCGCGCTCGTCTACGCGACGATCGCGGCGCGCGCCGGCGGCGACGCGCTGCAAGGGTGGGCGATCCCGACTGCGACTGACATCGCCTTCGCGCTCGCCGTGCTGGCCGTCGTGGGCACGCGCCTGCCTGCGGCGCTGCGGACGTTCCTGCTGACCCTGGCCGTCGTCGACGACCTCCTGGCCGTCACGGTGATCGCCGTGTTCTACACCGAGAGCGTCCAGCCCCTGCCGCTGCTCGGTGCACTGGCCCTCATCGCCGTGTTCGCGGTCGCCGTGCAGCGGCGGATCCGGTCCTGGTGGCTCCTGCTGCCGCTCGCGTTCGCCGCGTGGACGCTCATGCACGCCTCCGGGGTGCACGCCACAGTGGCCGGCGTCCTGCTGGGCTTCACGGTCCCCGTGATCCGTAGCGAACGTGCGGGCGGCCCCGATGCCGGCCCGGGGCTCGCCGAGCACTTCGAACGCCGCTTCCGCCCGCTGTCGGCGGGCGTGGCCGTTCCCGTCTTCGCGTTCTTCGCCGCGGGTGTGACGATCGGCGGGATGGAGGGCATGCGGGCCTCGCTGACCGACGCGGTCGCCCTCGGTATCGTCGCCGGGCTCGTAGCCGGAAAGCTCGTCGGCATCCTCGGGACCACGTGGGTCGTCGCCCGTCTCACGCGCGCGCGGCTCGACCCTGCCCTGAGCTGGTGGGACGTCGTGGCGGTCGGCGCGCTGGGCGGGGTCGGGTTCACGGTCTCGTTGCTCATCGGTGAGCTCGCGTTCGACTCAGCCCTACGCGCCGAGCACGTCAAGGTCGGCGTCCTGACCGGTTCCGTGCTCGCGGCGGGGGTCGCTGCCGTCCTGCTGCGCGCCCGCAACCGCGCCTACCAGCAGATCGAGCAGGCCGAGCGGGTCGACACCGACGCGAACGGAGTTCCCGACGCGTTCGAGGAGGCCGCGGAGCTCCGAGGCCGGGCGTGACCCCGGGACTCGGCTGCCGCGCGAGACGGACGCGGAGAGCACGACCCCAGCCGGAGTCGACGTCCGGGGATGACGCGGGCTGGGGGCAGGCCCGCGGCCTCCGCGGAGGTGTTGCCCATGGTCCCGACGATCTGCGCACGTCCTGCTGGCGCCTCAGCTCATGACGAGGCGGGGGGCGAGCTGGGCGACGCGGCGGCTCAGCTCGGTGACGGCGTGGTCGAACGCGTCGTCGCTGCCGTAGGGGACCGGATCCGGGATGGACCAGTGCACGTCGGCGGCGAGCCCGACCTCCTCGTGGGCGCGGTCGCAGACCGTGATGACGAGATCGCCCTCACGGCGGACGTCATCGACGGTCCGCGGACGTCCGTCGCGCAGGTCGACGTCGTGGCGCGCCGCCGCGGCGATCGCCCCCGGGTGGATCACGGGTGCGGGGTGGGTGCCGGCCGACGCCGCCGGGATCTGGCTGGCGCGCCGCCAGAGGGCCGCCGCGAGGTGCGAGCGCGCGGAGTTCGCGGTGCAGACGAACAGGACGCGGGCCGGGCGCGGCAGCGGGCTCGTCGCCAGGGGGCCGAGCTCGGTGGGCAGCAGGCGCAGGTAGGTGCGGCGGCGGTCGCCCTCGGAGCGCGTGCGTTCGACGAGGCCGTGCTCGACCAGGACGTTGACGTGGTGCGCGAGGAGGTTGGAGGGCATCGACAGCTCAGCGGCGAGCTCGGACGGGGAGGCGTCCCCGCGCGAGAGCAGGTCGACCACGGCGAGACGGCCGGGGTCGGACAGAGCGCCGTGCAGCGCCGCGCGGCGTTCGACCAGGGCTAGCCACTCAGTGTTCATTGAGTCAATGTTGACTGATCGACGTACGGGTGGTCAAGATGTCCGCATCCGACCTCTGCGTGAGCGCCTGAGCCACCGCGCAGCGGCCCTCGTCACGAGCCTGTCCCCCCACGACCTGAGGAGTGAGTCATGGCCCCGACCACCGACAAGCCCAGCGTCCTGTTCGTCTGCGTCCACAACGCCGGCCGCTCGCAGATGGCCGCCGGCTTCCTGTCCGCCCTGTCCGGTGGGGCCGTCGAGGTCCGTTCGGCCGGTTCGATGCCCGCCGACCAGGTCAACCCCGTCGCGGTGGCGGCGATGGCGGAGGTCGGCGTCGACATCGCCGCCGAGCAGCCGAAGATCCTCACCACCGAGGCCGTGCAGGCCTCGGACGTCGTCGTCACCATGGGCTGCGGCGACGCGTGCCCCTACTTCCCGGGCAAGCGCTACGAGGACTGGAAGCTCGAGGACCCCGCGGGCCAGGGCATCGAGTCGGTCCGCCCGATCCGCGACGAGATCCGCTCACGCATCGTGACCCTGCTCGACGAGCTCGGCGTCCCTGCCGTCGGGGCGTGAGACCCCGCGGCCTCCTCGACGCCTGACGTCGTGCACGGCCGGGACCTTCGTCCGAGGCATCGACGCGTGTCGATGAGACGGTGGTTCCATCAACGTACATCGATGGATGGAGGTGGCGTCATGGCGACTGTCGAGGTCTTCGACCCCGCGATGTGCTGTTCGACGGGGGTGTGCGGGACGGACGTCGACCCGACGCTGAGCAGGTTCGCGGCGGACGTGGAGTGGTTGTCCGGCCAGGGCGTCCAGGTGAGCCGCGCGACGCTCTCCCAGGAGCCGGGCAAGTTCGTCGGCAACCCGCTGGTGGCGGCAGTGCTGGCCGAGCACGGCGTCGACGGTCTGCCTGCGCTGCTGGTCGACGGCGAGGTCCGCGCCACGGGCCGCTACCCGGACCGCGCCGAGCTCGCGGGCTGGGCCGGGCTGGCTGCACCGGTGGACCGGCTGCTGCCCTTGGCGCAGTCGGCCGGCGGCGGGTGCTGCGGCGGCACAGGCGGGTGCTGAGATGACGACGACCGCCGTCCAGCACGCGTGGCTGGCCGGGATCGTCGAGCACGCCACGCCGTTCCTCTTCTTCACGGGGAAGGGCGGCGTCGGCAAGACGTCGTGCGCGTCGACGACCGCGGTCGCCCTGGCGGACGCGGGTCGCCGCGTGCTGATCGTCTCGACGGACCCGGCGAGCAACCTTCCGGAAGTCCTGGGCGTCACCGGCGACGACGATCGTCCCGTGGCGGTGCCCGACGTCCCCGGCCTGGTCATGCTGGACCTCGACCCCACGGCCGCCGCGTCGCGCTACCGCGACACGGTCGTCGGACCGTACCGGGGGCTGCTGCCACCCGAGGCGGTCGCGCAGATCGAGGAAGAGCTGTCCGGGCCGTGCACGGTCGAGGTCGCCGCCTTCAACGAGTTCGTGCGGCTGCTGGTGGATGACGAGCTGGTCGGTGGGTACGACCACGTCGTGTTCGACACCGCGCCGACCGGCCACACGCTACGCCTGCTCAGCCTCCCGGCCGCGTGGGACGGGTTCCTCGAGTCCAACACCGGCGGGATCACGTGCGTCGGCCCGGTCTCGGCGCTCGGGCAGACCCAGGAGTCCTACGCCGATGGCCTCGACGCGCTGCGTGACGGCTCGCGCACCACGGTGGTGCTCGTCGCCCGCCCCGACGACGCCTCGCTCAGCGAGGCGGCGCGGGCGAGCGGAGAGCTCACCGATCTGGGGATGCTCAACCAGCGTCTCGTCGTCAACGGCGTCCTGGGCGACCCGGACGACGACGCGCTCGCCCAGGCCCGCAGCGACCACGAGCTCGCCGCGCTGGCCGCCATGCCCGAGCCTCTGAGGAGGGTGTGGTCCGGCGACGAGATGCCTCTGCTCGCCCGCGCCCCGCTCGGCGTCGACGCGCTGCGCGCCGCGGCACAGCCGTGTGCCGACGAAGCCGAGACGCCGTCGCTCCCACCGGACTCCCCCTCGACCAGCCGACTGGTCGACCTCGTGGACGCCGTGGCCGCGGCCGGGCCGGGGATCGTCATGACGATGGGCAAGGGAGGCGTCGGCAAGACGACCGTCGCCGCCGCGATCGCGCTCGCCCTGGCCGAGCGCGGCCTGCCGGTCACCCTCACGACCACCGATCCCGCGGCCCACGTCGAGCTCGTGCTGCAGGACCCACCGGCAAACCTCCACGTCACCCGGATCGACCCGTCCCTCGAGACCACCGCCTACACCGCTCAGGTCATGGACGAGGCGGGGTCCCAGCTCGACCCGGCGGCTCGCGACCTGCTCGAGGAGGACCTGCGCTCGCCGTGCACCGAGGAGGTCGCGGTGTTCCACGCGTTCGCCCGCACAGTCGCCCAGGCCGAGCACCGCTGGGTCGTGATCGACACCGCCCCGACCGGGCACACCCTGCTGCTCCTGCAGTCGTCGCACTCCTTCGTCGCCCAGGAGCACACGCGCTCGGGAGACCTCGCGACGTCCGACTCGGCGCGCCTCTACGAACGGCTGAGCAACCCCGATCGCACGCGGATCGTGCTGCTCACCCTGCCGCAGGCGACACCGGTCCACGAGGCCCGCGCGCTGCAGGAGGACCTGGCCCGCACCGGGCTGGTGCCCTGGACCTGGGTCGTCAACGCGGCGCTCTCGCAGCGGAGCACCCACCACCGCGTCCTGGCCGCACAGTCCGCCGACGAGGTGCACCGGATCGCCGAGGTCGCCGAGCTCAGCCCGCGACCACCCGTCGTGCTCCCGTGGACCGACCACCCGCCGATCGGCCGACCCGGCCTGCACGCACTGCTCACCCCGACCGGGTCCTGACCGCCGCCGACCGCCCACGAGGTCTCGTCGGCACTGTTCGCAGCACCGCCGGCTGACGCCGGCCGAACGACGCCGGCACGTGCGAGGCCCCGCCCCCCAGAGGGACGGGGCCTCGTGTCGACCGTGCGTCCATGACGGTCGAGTCGGCTCACGCCGCCAGGGCCGCCTGACGGCGGGCGAGGCTGCGCAGGCCCAGGCCGCCGATCACGAACCCGACGCCGACGCCGACGACCGCGAGCGCGACGCCGAACCCGATCACCGAGGTCATGAGGGACGCGCGCAGGAACGTGCCGGTCGCGACGCTCGGCCGCAGCGGGTCCTCGCGGTCGATCTCGGCGTACGTGCGGCCGTCGGTCATCTGCTCGAGGTCGGTGCGGATCGCCTCGGACTGCGCCCACGCCTCCCAGGGTGCGTCGACCCGCTCGCCGACGAACGCCGGCGCGGTGTCGGTCACGTTGACGTTCTCCTGCGCGAGTCCCTGGGCGACGGCACCCCAGGCGCCGATGCCGCCGACGATCATGATCGCGCCGAGCACCAGCAGGAGCGTGCCGAACAGGCGAGCACGCTTGTTGACGGGGGGCGGCGGCTTGGTGTCCTCGGTGATGCGGGTGGGTTCGGTCGCTGTGGGCTGAGCGGACACGGGTGCCCCCTTCGGTCTGCGAGTGGTCGGTCCACCACCGTCTCGGGCGCAGGCAAGCGACCGCACCCTGGCGAATCAATTCACCTGGACCGGATCGGTACGCAATTGCGTGGGCGAGACTCCGCGGCACCGCCCGCCGACGCCGGCTCCCCCGCGCCGGCACAGCACGAGGCCCCGCCCCCAGGAAGGGGACGGGGCCTCGAGTCGACCGAGCGTCAGCTCAGGCGGCGACGACCTTGACGGTCACGGTCGCGGCGACCTCCGGGTGGAGGCGGACCGAGACGGTGTACTCGCCCAGGGCCTTGATCGGCTGAGCGATCTCGACCTTGCGCTTGTCGATCGCCGGGGCGCCCGACGCCTTGACCGCGTCCGCGATCTCCGCGGTGGTCACGGCGCCGAACAGGCGACCGGCGTCGCCGGCCTTGGCCGACACGACGACGGCCTTCGACTGCAGCGAGTCGCGCACAGCCTTGGCGTCGTCGAGGGTCGCGATCTCGCGGGCCTTGCGGGCCTTGCGGATCGCCGTGATGTCCTTCTCCGCACCCTTGGTCCACGGGGCGGCAAGGTTGCGCGGGATCAGGTAATTACGGGCGTACCCGTCCTTGACCTCGACCACGTCGCCCGGGGCGCCGAGGCCGGTGACCTCGTGCGTGAGGATGATCTTCGCCATCTTCAGGCCTCCTTCTCAGCGAGCCGACGACGAGTACGGCAGCAGAGCCATCTCGCGCGCGTTCTTGACGGCACGCGCGATCGCGCGCTGCTCCTGCACGGACACACCGGTCACCCGGCGAGCGCGGATCTTCCCGCGGTCGGAGATGAACTTGCGCAGCAGCGCGGTGTCCTTGTAGTCGACAACCTCGATCTTGGCTGCCTTGAGCGGGTTCTGCTTCTTCTTGGGCTTGCGAACAACGGCCTTGGCCATCGCGGTGCTCCTGTCTCTGGAGCCCCGGGCGTTGCCATGCCCGGGGATGTGATGTCTGGGGTCTCGAAGGATCTAGAGGATCAGAACGGGGGCTCGTCGGAGTAGCCGCCACCGCCGCTGCCACCACTCGCGGGCGTGGCCCACGGGTCGTCGCCGCCGGTGTTCGACTGGCCGCCACCGGAGTAGCCGCCACCGCCGCCGCCGAAGCCACCGCCGCCACCCGAGCGCTGGGCGCGGGTGACCTTGGCCGTGGCGTAACGGAGCGACGGACCGACCTCGTCCACCTGCAGCTCGACGACCGTGCGCTTCTCGCCCTCACGGGTCTCGTACGAGCGCTGGACCAGGCGGCCGGTCACGATCACGCGCGTGCCCTTGGTGAGCGACTCCGCGACCGACTCCGCAGCCTCGCGCCAGATCGAGCAGCGCATGAACAGCGTGTCGCCGTCCTTCCACTCGTTGCTCTGGCGGTCGAACGTGCGGGGCGTCGACGCGACGGTGAAGTTGGCCACGGCCGCACCCGACGGGGTGAAGCGCAGCTCCGGGTCCCCGGTCAGGTTCCCGATCACCGTGATGACGGTCTCACCAGCCATGCCAGCTCCTCGATCGATCCTCGAACTGCTCTGTCCTTCGATGTGGTGCGCACGCGAGCGGCGCGCACCGACGGGTCACACGCCTCGGCGCAGGACCTTCGTGCGCAGGACGACCTCGTTGAGGCCGAGCTGGCGGTCGAGCTCCTTGGCCGTGGCCGGCTCCGCGGTGAAGTCGACGACCGCGTAGATGCCCTCGGCCTTCTTGTTGATCTCGTAGGCCAGGCGACGGCGACCCCAGATGTCCACCTTGTCGACGTTGCCGCCGTCGGTCTTGACGACCGACAGGTACTTGTCGAGCGACGGGGCGACGGTGCGCTCCTCGATCTCGGGATCGAGGATGATCATGATCTCGTACTGACGCAGGCTCATACCCACCTCCTCTGGTCTCAGCGGTCACGGTCGTTCCGTGACAGGAGGGTTCTCATGCGTCGCTGTCGACGGGGGCCGGAGCCCTCGTCGTCCCCAGTCCGGCGCTGATGGCAGCGGCGAGACGGAGGCACAGCAGTGTTCTAGCCTACCGGCCCGGTGACGGCCCGGTGAAATCGTCGCCCTGTGGACAGCCGGGGATCACCCGGCCGCGCCCCAGGGCGACGACGCTCAGTCGTTCTTCTTCGGCGGCGGGGCCGCCTCGGTCGGGTCAGGGCCCGGGTCGCCCGTCGGCTCGGGGTCCGGCTGCTGCTCGGGCCCGGTCGAGACGACGATCGTCACCTGGGTCCCCACGGGCACCTTGGTCCCGCCCGACGGCTCCACGGAGATCACTCGTCCCGCGGCCACCTTCTCCGACGACTGGGAGACGATCACCGGCTCGAGACCCACGGCGAGCAGCGCGGCCGTGGCGTCCGCCTGCGTCTTGCCCGCGAGCCTGCCCGGGACCTTGACGGTCGCGTCGATCGTCGGCTCCTCGGTCGGCTCCGTCGTCGGCGTGGCCGTCGGGGTGGGCGTGGGCGACGAGGTCGGCTTGTCGCCGACGTCCGCGCGCGGCGGGAAGTCGCGCTGCTTGGCGAACTGCTCCATGTCGAGCACCGGGCCCATGTACTCGGCCCACAGACGAGCGGGGATCGAGCCACCCGTCACCTCGCCGAGCGGCCCGCCGTACGGGCTCGGACCGAAGGGCTTGATCGTGACCTCGGACGAGCCGTCGTCGCCGACCTGGCTGAGGGCGACGGCCGTCGAGATCGTCGGCGTGTAGCCGACGAACCACGCGGAGATGTTGCCGGTCGACGTGCCCGTCTTGCCGGCGATCGGCACACCCAGCGGGGCGATGTACGGCTTGCCGGACCCCTTCTGGACCACCTGCGTCATCGCGTACGTCGCGTCCGCCATCACGTCCTGCTCGAACTTGCGCTCGGGGTCGCCGTCGGTCTGGTAGTTCACCGAGCCGTCCGGGTTGAGCACCTGGGACACGATGTGCACATCGTGGTGCACGCCCTGCGCGGCGAACGTCGCGTACGCGTTCGCCATGTCGAGCGGATGCACCGACGAGCTGCCGAGCACGTTGGACGGGACGGCCTCGACGGGCGTCAGGATGCCCGCGTCCTTCGCGACCTGCGCGGTCTTGTCGGCGCCGACCTCCAGGTTGAGCTGCGCGTACACGGTGTTCACCGAGTCGGCGGTCGCGTCGACGAGGTCGATCGAGCCGTACGACGAGCCGCCGAAGTTGCTGACCTTCTGGTCGCCGGAGCCCCAGCCGTCGAGCGTCATGGGCGACTTGCCGGAGAACCGCGTGTCGAGCGAGATCCCCTCCTTGAGCGCGGCGACGAGCGTGAACGGCTTGAACGTCGAGCCGGCCTGCATGCCGTTGCCGTAGGTCGCGCGGTTCACCTGGTCGGTCAGGAAGTCCTTTCCGCCGTACAGCGCGATGACGCCGCCCGACGAGGGGTCGACCGACGACGCCGCGACCTTGAGGTTCTCGCTTGGCGGGGTGGCGCCGTCGGTCAGCTCACCCGACCAGAGCTTCTCCACCGAGGCGGTGAGCTGGTCCTGCACGGGCTTCTGGACCGTCGTGATGATCTTGTAGCCGCCGCGGTCGAGCTGCTCCTTGCTGATGTTGATGGCCTCGGTCGCCATCTCGTCCTCGACCATCTTGAGCAGGTACCCCGCGGTGCCCGTGTACTTCGCCGACCGCTGGTACACCACGGTCGTCGGGAACTGCGCGGCGTCGAACTCCGCCTGCGTGATGTGCTTGTCCTCGAGCATCGCGCTCATGACGATGTTCCAGCGCGCCTCGGCCTTCGTCGGGCTCACCGCCGGGTCCCAGTTGTTCGGGGACGGGATGATGCCCGCGAGCAGCGCGGCCTGCGAGATCGTCAGGTCCTTCGCGTCGACCTTGAAGTACGACTGCGCCGCGGCCTGGATGCCGTAGGAGTCCCGGCCGAAGTAGATCGTGTTGAGGTAGCGCTCGAGGATCTCCGGCTTGGACTCCTCCTGCGTGATCTTCAGCGCCAGGAGCGTCTCGCGGAACTTGCCGATGTAGTCGGTCGTCGTCTTCTCGACGTAGTAGCGCTCGACGTACTGCTGCGTGAGCGTCGAGCCACCCTGCTTCTTGCCGCCGGTCGCGTTGTTGATGAGCGCACGCGCCATGCCGGTGACGGAGATGCCGGAGTTCGTCTCGAACGTGCGGTCCTCGGCGGCGATCACGGCGCCGCCGACGTACGTCGGCAGGGTCGAGAGCTCGACGAGCTGGCGCTTCTGGACCTCGAACGTGCCCATGACCTTGCGGCCGCCCGCGTAGTAGACGGTCGTCGTCTGCGACTGCACCTCGGCACCCGCGGCGGGCACCTTGATCCCGACGTAGGCCGCGACGAGCGCGCCGGCGCCCAGGAACGCGACGGTCAGGAACGAGCCGAGCAGGAACCGCCACGACGGCAGCCAGCGGTGGAGCCCGTGGTACCCCGAGCGCGGGTAGTCGAAGAACTTGCGCTTGGGGGCGTTCGCGGGGCGAGCGCCGGATCCACGAGGGGCGCTGCGACGCGACCGCGGGGCGGAGGCGCGAGACGAGCCGGCCAACGTGTTGCCTTCCTGACGACGACGAGGAGCGTCCCTTCCGCACGCACCCTCGCACCACGACGAGGCGGGCGAGGGCAGGCGTCAGCGGACGCGCCGTCCAGTATGCGCGACCAGGCCCTGCCCCGGGCGGGCCGCGGGCCGGCGTCCTGCGACCCTTCACACGATCGGCACTCGGCACCCGCGAACCGGGTTCGGGCCCTGCGCGACCAGTGGCGCCGCGCGTCGTCGTCGTGGCGTCGTCGTCGTGGCGTCGCCGCGGTGTCGTCGTCGGTGCCCGGCCGCGGGACGCACCTCGGAGCGGGTCGGTGACGTGCGCACACGCTGGCGCGACGGCGCGACTTGTGCACGACGAACGTCGCGCTCTACTCTTCTCGATGTATCGCGCTGATACATACGAGCGATACATCGAACGAGACACACACCGTGCGTCACCGACGCACGACCCCACAGCCTAGAGGAGGTGCCCCGGTGCGCGGTCGTTCCGACGTGCTCGAGCCGGCGATCCTCGGGCTGCTCCACGAGTCTCCGATGCACGGGTACGAGCTGCGCAAGCGGCTCAACCTCGTGCTCGGGTCGTTCCGCGCGTTGTCGTACGGGTCGCTGTACCCGTGCCTGAAGTCGCTCGCGGAGCGCGGATGGATAGTCGGGACCGAGTCCCCGGCCGACCCGCACGCGGTCGGCAGCAAGCGGGCCCGGATCGTCTACCAGATCACCGCGGACGGCAAGGAGCACCTGCAGTCGGTGCTCGCCTCCTCAGGCCCTGCGGCCTGGGAGGACGAGAACTTCGACGTGCGGTTCGCGTTCTTCGCGCAGACCGACGCCGAGACCCGGCTGCGGATCCTCGAGGGTCGGCGCACGCGCCTGACGGAGCGCCTCGAGACCATCCGCATGTCCGTCGCCCGCACCCGCGAGCGCATGGACGAGTACACGCTCGAGCTGCAGCGGCACGGCCTGGAGCAGGCCGAGCGCGAGGTCCGTTGGCTCGACGGACTCATCGACAACGAGCGTGGCGTCCGCCGCGCGCGTCCTGCTGGCACCGGTCACCGCACCGTTGCAGCGTCCACCGCCGACGGCGACCTCGCCGCTCCGGCCAGAACCACCGAGAAGGAGCGAGGATGACCTCCATCCGCGTCGCCATCGTCGGCGTCGGCAACTGCGCCGCGTCGCTCGTCCAGGGCGTGCACTACTACGCCGACACGCCTGCCGACGGCAAGGTTCCCGGGCTCATGCACGTGCAGCTCGGTGACTACCACGTCAAGGACATCGAGTTCGTCGCGGCGTTCGACGTCGACGCGAAGAAGGTCGGCTTCGACCTGTCCGAGGCGATCCTCGCGTCGGAGAACAACACCATCAAGATCGCCGACGTCCCGCCGCTCGGCGTGACGGTCCAGCGCGGTCACACGCTCGACGGCATCGGCAAGTACTACGCCGAGACCATCGAGGAGTCGGACGCCGAGCCGGTCGACGTCGTCGCGGCCCTGCGTGAGGCGCGTGTCGACGTCCTCATCTGCTACCTGCCCGTCGGGTCCGAGGACGCCGCGAAGTTCTACGCGCAGTGCGCGATCGACGCGAACGTGGCGTTCGTCAACGCCCTGCCCGTGTTCATCGCGTCCGACCCGGAGTGGGCCGCGAAGTTCGAGGCCGCCGGTGTCCCGATCGTCGGCGACGACATCAAGTCGCAGGTCGGCGCGACCATCACGCACCGCGTGCTCGCCCGCCTGTTCGAGGACCGCGGCGTCATCCTGGACCGCACGTACCAGCTGAACGTCGGCGGCAACATGGACTTCAAGAACATGCTCGAGCGCGAGCGCCTGGAGTCCAAGAAGCTGTCGAAGACGCAGGCCGTGACGTCCAACCTCCACGACGGCCCCCTGGCCGGCAAGAAGGAGGACCGCAACGTCCACATCGGCCCGTCGGACTACGTCGCGTGGCTCGACGACCGCAAGTGGGCCTATGTGCGCCTCGAGGGCCGCGCGTTCGGTGAGGTCCCCCTGAACCTGGAGTACAAGCTCGAGGTCTGGGACTCCCCCAACTCGGCCGGCATCATCATCGACGCCCTGCGCGCCGCGAAGATCGCCAAGGACCGTGGGGTCGGTGGCCCGATCCTGTCCGCCGCGACGTACTTCATGAAGTCCCCGCCGGTGCAGATGGAGGACA
>NZ_LFKW01000036.1:70908-82111 GCF_001040865.1 Cellulomonas sp. A375-1
TTGGGGGCGGGCCGGGTGGGGTGGCGGAGCTGCCTGGGGTGCGGGCGCTGTCCGGCCAGGGGCGCGACGTCGTCGTGCGGCAGGACGGCGTGGCGAGCGTCGCGCAGCTCGTCGGATGGGGGGTGTCCTCCGCCGCCGTGCGGCGCAAGGTCGCGGCAGGGCACTGGCGGCGCGCGTTCCGGGGCGTCGTCGTGCTGCAGTCCGGGCCGACGAGCTGGCGGCAGCGCGCTCGCGCCGCGCTGCTGTACTGCGGGCCTGACGCTGCCCTCTCGCACGAGTCGGCGGCCTTCCACCACGGCGTCCTCACGGAGCCGGGCCGGTCGGTGGTGGTCACCGTGCCGCACACCCGCACGGTCATGCCGCAACTCGGGCTCGTCGTGCACCGGAGCCGGACGATGCCCTGGGCCGGCGGGCGTCTGCGCTCGGTCGAGCCCGCCGAGGCGATCCTCGGCATCGTCACGACGACGACCAGCGCCCACTCCCGCGGCGCGGAGTCCACGGCTCGTGCCGGCGCGGTCCGGCGAGACCTGACCGACGCTCTCGTCGGACTGCTCTGCGACGCGGTGCGGGCCGGGGTCCACCCCGACGACCTGCTGCTGCGGGCCGCGCGGCGCACGCGCATGTCCGGCCGCCGGCTGCTCGTCGAGATGCTCGGGCAGGTGGCGGAGGGGTCGAGTCGCCGCTCGAGCACCGGTATGCGCGGGACGTCGAGCGTCGGCACCGCCTGCCGCGGGCTGTCGCGCAGCGCTGGGAGCGCGTGGACGGCCGGTGGATCCGAGCGGATCGCGTGTACGTGGGCTTCGCGGTCCGGGCCGAGCTCGACGGGCGGCTCGCGCATCCGTTCGGCGCCACCGACGACGACGTCTGGCGCGACAACGCCACGCTCCTCGCGACCGGAGACACCACGCTGCGCTACCGCTGGCGGCACGTCGCCGTGACCCCGTGCGCCACTGCGGCCCAGGTCGCCCGGGCCTTGCGCGACCGCGGCTGGCCCGGCCGCCCCCACCCCTGCACCGCCACCTGCGCCATCACGACCTGACCGCGCAGGGCTGAGTGGGTGGGGTTGCGCTCGCTGAGCGAGCGGAACCCCACCCGTTGCTCGCGCGCGCGGGGCGGGTTCGCCCGGTCGGCCGACCTGCGGGTCAGCGCTTCACTGGGCGACCACCCAGCTCAGCATCCCCGGGCGGTCCCCCCGGTTGTCGACGGGGAAGCCGAGCAGCAGCGTGTTGATGTGCCCCGCGAGGTCGTGCGCGGTGAGCGTGGACGGTGCCTGCTCGCCGTTGCAGCCCTGCTCCGACTGGACGTAGACGATCCCGGCGGCGACCTTCGGCACGGTCGCCCCGAACGCCCCGGGCTCGAGCACGTGGATGTTCTCCAGGCTGCCGTCCCGGTACCGCAGGGACGTCCCGGTGCTCGCACACTGCTGCTCGTCGAGGGTGACCGTGTCACCGACCAGCGTCCGGTCGGACAACCACTGGGCGCCGACGATGAAGTCGTCGTCGGCTCCGACGGTCCGGACCGAGCGGTACGCGAGCTGCGCCCCGGACACGTCGAGCTCGAGCTCCTCGAAGCCGTCCTGGTAGGACGCGCCGGGCTCGACGCACCGCGCCAGCAGGTTGACCGGGTCGAGCCAGGTCTCGATGCCGCACCGGAGACCGTCGACCGTCAGGGAGAACGGGCCGGTCACGTCGCCCGTCTCGAGGTCCACGACCTCGAAGGTCGTGTGGTCGCCGGTGGTCATGACGTCGCGGCTGCCGATCATCCGCCGGCCGGTCGGGTCGAGCTGGCCGAGGCCCTCGGACGGGCCGTCGTAGACGCTCCGGCTCGTGCCGTCGTCGGCGAGCAGGACGAACACGCCGCCGTGCCACAGCTCACCCTGCGCGGACCGGCCGACGAACGTGGCGTCGTCCGGCAGACCGCGCTCGTCGGGGGTCACCGTGCCGTCGGCGAGGTCGAGCACGGCTCGGTGGGAGTGCCCGTCGACGAACTCGCGCACGACCGCCGTCGTCGCACCCGCGCGCCAGTCGACGACGCGCAGCTGCGAGCCCGCGAGGACGCCAGGGACCCGGTAGGTGAAACCGTCGGGCGAGGTGAGCAGCACCGTGTCCCCGCCGTCGTCGCGCACGCCGCTCGGGTCGTACGTCTCGGCGAGGTGCACGCTCAGCACCCAGCCAGCGCCCGTCTGCGCCAGGACGTCAGGCGTGAGCTCGGCGTAGGGCGGGATGCCGGGGGTCTCGATCTGCTCCCCCGACGGGGTCGGGTGCGTCGTGACGACCGCGCCCCGGGTAGCCGGGTCGACCGGGTGCTGGAGCGCGGGACCGGCGAGCAGCGCGGCACCGCCGACCGCCGCGAGGCCGGCGACGCTCAGCACCGCGACGCGCGTGTGCCGCAGCAGCCGTCGGCGCCGCACCCCGCGGGCCGCACGCTCGAGCGGGCCGACCGGGCTCACACCGTCGAGCGAGCGCTCGTCGGCCTCCGCCACGGCACGCAGGTAGTCGTTCAGGTCACGCTCCACGGCGCACCTCCGTCGTCTGCACAGGGATGGTCTCGGCCGGGGCCGTCGTGCCGAGCGCTGCGTTGAGCAGGGCGACGGCGTCCGCGGTGTAGCGCTTCACGGCGCCTTCGGACAGGTTGAGCGTGTCGGCCGTCTCACGGACGGACAGGTCCTCGAGGTGCCGCAGCACCACGCACGCACGCGTCCGGGGCGGCAGCTGCGCGAGGGCGTCGACGAGCTCGCGCGTCAGGCCGGGCAGCTGGATCTCGACGACCGGCTGCGCGTGGCCCGCGAGCCGGCGGTGCGCGTCGCGCTCCCTCGTCGTGCGGCGACCGCGGTCGATGAACCTCGTCGCGATCGCGCGCCGGACGTAGTGCTCGGCCTCGCCGATCGAGTCGAAGCGCGCGCGACCGCCGAAGGTCGCGACGAGCGCGTCCTGGACGAGGTCCTCCGCGTCGTGCCGCGACCCGCACAGCAAGGTCGCTCGTGACAGCAGGCGCGGGTATCGCTCCCGCACGAGCTGGTCGAGCATCGGTTCCCACCGACTGCTCATGTGTCCCCCTGGTTCCTCGGGCCGCACCTGCCGGACACCCTTGAGAACGTGAGGTCCCGCGCGGGGGTTGGGTGGCAGCCGGGAGCGTATCGGCAGGCCAGGCCCGACGAACGCGCCGGGGCGCCACGCGCGCGACGCCGGGCGGGGCCGGCGCGGGTGCGAGGATGGCGCGCGTGCAGGTGATCGCGGACCTCAAGGCGCTGTGGCCGCTGCGGGAGTTCCGCAAGCTGCTCGCGGTGCGACTCGTCAGCCAGTGCGGCGACGGCATGTTCCAGGTGGGTCTGGCGACCCTGTTCTTCTTCTCACCCGAGAACGCGACGACCGCGGGCGGCGTCGCGGCGGCGTTCGCGGTGCTGCTGCTGCCGTTCACGATCGTCGGGCCGTGGGCCGGGGTGCTGCTCGACCGGTGGAGCCGGCGGCAGGTGCTGCTCGTCGGGAACCTCGTGCGGATGGGGCTCGCGGTGGTGCTCGCCGCGCTCATGGTCACCGTGGGCGTCGGGCCGGCCGTGTACGTGCTCGCGCTCGTGACGCTCTCGGTCAACCGGTTCCTGCTCTCGGCGTTGTCGGCCTCGCTCCCCCAGGTCGTCGAGGGCAAGCTCCTGCTCACCGCCAACTCCGTGACCCCGACGCTCGGCACCGCGGCCAACGGGATCGGTAGCGCAGTCGCCCTGGTGCTCGGCTGGGTCGTGCCGGCCGGCCGGGCGCGCGACGCCGCCGCGCTGCTCGCCGCCGCCCTCACCATGGCCGCCGCCGCCGGGCTCGCCGCCCGCATCGACCGGCACCGGCTGGGGCCCGAGCACCGGTCGGACGCCGAGCAGCTGCGCGCGCAGCTCGGGACGCTCGTGCGGGGGTTCGTCGAGGGCGGTCGCTATCTCGTCGCGCGTGGCACTCCCGCCCGCGCGCTGGCGGTCATGGCGTACCACCGCTTCCTCTACGGCGTGGTGTTCCTCGCGAGCATCCTCATCTCACGGAACCTGCTGTCCGACCCCGCAGACGCGCAGGAGGGCCTCGCGACGTTCGCGACCGTGCTCGCGGCGACCGCGGTCGGGTTCGCGCTCGCGATCGTCCTGACGCCCACGCTCTCACCGTCCACAGGGATCCACGCGTGGATCACCGGCTGCCTGGTGCTCGCCGCGGTCAGCCAGTGCGTGCTCGTCGTGACGTACGACCTGGTGCCCGTGCTCGTGGCCGCCGCCCTGCTCGGCCTCGCGGCCCAGGGCACCAAGATCGCCGTCGACACGATCGTGCAGCGCGACACCGACGACGCCTACCGCGGCCGCGCGTTCGCGCTGTACGACGTCCTCTACAACGCCGCGTTCGTCGGCGCCGCCGCGCTGGCCGCCGCGGCGCTGCCCGACACCGGCTGGTCGAGCGGGCTGTTCGTCGTCCTCGCCCTCGGCTACGTGGTCGGCGCGGTCGCCTACGGCCTGGCCGCGCGTCGCCGACCGGTGCCCGCCGAGGTCGCCTGACGCCTTGCCGACGCTCCCGCCAGCCGTGAATCGATCCGGATCACCTTGACGCACCGGCTCGCGCCGCTACGGTGCGGGCTGTGTCCCGTTATCGCCTGATCGTCCCGTTGCTGCTGGTCGCCGCCGTGACCGGTTGCTCGTCGGCCCCGTCCGGGTCCGCCTCGGCGGTCGTGACCTACGTCGACGAGTCCGGCGAGCAGCGCGTCGAGGTCGCGACCGAGGGCGCGCGGTGCGACGAGGCCGAGCCGCGCCGGCTCGGCTCGCCCGACGAGGAGATCGTGTTCGTCGTCGCCGCGACCGGCGAGGCGACGTTCCGGGTGCGCCTGGGCGACGAGCTGTCGTTCCTGTCGAAGGGCACGGCCAGCGCCACGCAGGGCGGAATCCAGGTCGACGGCGTCACGGGGACGGTCGTGCGGTCGGGCATCTCCGGGACGCAGACCCGCGTGAGCGCGGAGGCGACGCTGTCCGGCACAGTCGTCTGCCCGGAGTCCTGAGTCCGCACGACCAGGAACGCGCACGTCCGGGAGCGAGCGGTCAGGAGCGAGCGGCCCACCACGAGCGCAGCTCCGCCTCGGCGCGCTCCGGGCCGAGCGGGCCGTGCTCCATGCGCAGCGCGAGGAGGAACTTGTACGCCTCGCCCACCTCGCGGCCGGGCGTCAGGTCCAGGATCGCCATGATCTGCGTGCCGTCGAGGTCGGGCCGGATGGAGTCGAGCTCCTCCTGCTCCTGCAGCCGCGCGATCCGCACCTCGAGGTCGTCGTACGCGGCGGACAGTCGCTGCGCCTTGCGGACGTTGCGCGTCGTGCAGTCCGAGCGCGTGAGCCGGTGCAGGCGCTCGAGCAGCGGGCCGGCGTCGGTGACGTAGCGGCGCACGGCGGAGTCGGTCCAGCCACCCTCGCCGTAGCCGTGGAACCGCAGGTGCAGCTCGGTGAGGCGCGCGACGGCCTGCACGGTCGCCTTGTCGAACCGCAGCTCCTTGAGCCGCTTCGAGACGAGCTTGGCGCCCACGATCTCGTGGTGGTGGAACGAGACGCCGCCGCCCTCCTCGAACCGCCGGGTGCGGGGCTTGCCGATGTCGTGCAGCAGCGCGGCGAGCCGCAGCACCAGGTCCGGCCCGGGCACGGCGCCGTCCGGTCCGGTCTCGAGCGCGATCGCCTTGTCGAGCACCGTGAGCGAGTGCTCGTAGACGTCCTTGTGCCGGTGGTGCTCGTCGATCTCGAGGCGCAGCGCGGGCAGCTCGGGCAGGACGTGGTCGGCCAGCCCGGTCTCGACGAGCACCTGCAGGCCCAGCCGCGGCTGACGCGCGAGCAGGAGCTTGACGAGCTCGTCGCGCACGCGCTCGGCCGACACGATCGAGATCCGCTCGGCCTGCTCGACGATCGCGGCGCGTGCGGCGTCGTCGATCGCGAAGCCGAGCTGCGCGGCGAACCGCGCGGCGCGCATCATGCGCAGCGGGTCGTCGTCGAACGACTGCCGCGGGTCCACGGGGGTGCGCAGCACGCCGCGCGCGAGGTCCGCGAGCCCGTCGAACGGGTCGACGAACGCCAGCTCGGGCAGGCGCACGGCCATCGAGTTCACCGTGAAGTCGCGTCGCGACAGGTCGCCCTCGAGCGTGTCTCCGAACACGACCTCGGGCTTGCGGGACGACGGGTCGTACTCGTCGGTCCGGTACGTCGTGACCTCGACGACCACGTCCGCGCCACCGCCGTGCCGCGAGCCGAACCGGCGCGCCCCGATCGTGCCGAACTCGCGGCCCATGTCCCAGTGGGCGTCGCCCCACCGCGCGAGGATCGCCTCGGTCTCGTCGGGTGTCGCCGACGTCGCGAAGTCCAGGTCTGACGACGAGCGGCCGAGGAACGCGTCACGCACGGGCCCGCCGACGAGCGCGAGCTCGTGACCGGCCGCGCGGAACAGCTCACCGAGGGCCAGGGCGTCAGCCGGGAGGGCGGCGAGCACGCCGATGGCACGCTTCTGCAGCGTGAGGAGGGAGGGCGTCTCGTCCGGCACCTGCCCGATTCTAGGTGGCTGCCGCTCACCCGACCGCGCCGCGGGGTCCCGTCGGTTCGGGCTCGACCCGGGCAAGTCGTTACAGTGGCACGCATGTCCGGCGCCGCGCACCCGTCCCCCTCGCGGGGCGTCCCGGCGCCGCCCGGCGGGCACCGCCTGCAGGCGCCACGCCCCGTCGCCCCGGTCCGGCCCGTGCACGGTCCGGCCGCTCCCCCGCTGCCCGTCGTCGACGAGACCTCCGCGGGCGGCCTCGTCGTCCTGATGAAGGACGGCGTCTACCACGCGGCGATCATCGCGCGCCGCAACCGCGGTGGTCGGCTCGAGTGGTGCCTGCCGAAGGGTCACCTCGAGGGCGAGGAGACGCCCGAGGAGGCCGCCGTCCGGGAGATCGCCGAGGAGACCGGCATCCGCGGGCAGGTCCTGCGGCGGCTCGGCGTCATCGACTACTGGTTCTCGGGCGACGACCGCCGCGTGCACAAGGTCGTCCACCACTTCCTGCTCGGTGCGGTCGGCGGCTCGCTGTCCGTCGAGGGGGACCCCGACGGCGAGGCCGAGGACGCGGCGTGGGTGCCCGTCTCGATGCTCCCCGACCGCCTGGCGTACCCCAACGAGCGTCGGCTCGCCGAGGCCGCGCTCGTGGTGCTCGTCGGCGAGGCATGACCGCACGTACCGCGCGCCCGGTGGTGAGCGCGACCCTCGCCCGGGTGGCCCTCGTCCTGGCCGTGCTCGTCCCGTTCCTCGTGGCCGGCCCGGGCGCGGGCCGCGCGTCGGCGGACGACCCGCTCGACCCGTCGCCGCTCTCGGCCGCGGGGAGCACGCCGGCGCTGTCGCCCGTCGAGGCCTCACCCGTCACCGTGCGCCTCACGTCGATCGCGCCGCAGGTGCTGCGCGCCGGCGAGGACCTGCACATCTCTGCGACCGTCACCAACACGACCGACGACGTGCTCGAGAACCCCGAGGTCGTCGTCTGGTTCAACCGGTTCCGCATGTTCAGCCGCGACGAGGTCGCCGAGTGGGCCGCGCGGGACCTGCAGGACCCCGCCGGCCAGCGCTCGGTCTCGGAGCCGCTCGACGAGCCGCTCGGGCCACGCGCGACCAGGACGGTCTCGATCATCGTCCCGGCCGAGTCCGTGCGGCTCACGGACCTGCCCGGGCTGTGGGGGCCGCGCGGCCTCGCGCTGGAGTTCCGGGCGGACCGGGAGCGGCTCGGCATGGCCCGGACGTACGTGCTGTGGAGCACGACCGACGACGAGCCCCCGCGCGTGCCCGTCGCGGTCGTCGTCCCGTTCGTCGGCCCCCCGACCGCACCCGTGCCGCGCACCGCACCCGAGTCGCCCGAGGAGCCCTCGCCCGACCCCACCCCGACGGACGGCACCGCATCGGCCGCGTCCGCAGCCGTCACCGCGGCCGCCACGGCCGACGAGGACCTCGACGACCTCACCGACGAGGGCGGCCGGCTGCGCCGGATGCTCGCCGCGGCGAACGTCGACGAGTCCGTGACGCTCGTCGTCGACCCGTCGCTGCTCGCCGCGGCCGACTCCGGCAGTGCGACCGCGCAGCGGTTCGCCGAGCGTCTGCGCACCGCGATCGGCAACCACGAGACGTACGCGCTGCCGTGGGCGGACCCGGACGTCGCTGCGGTGCAGCACGCCGACCAGGGCGAGCTCCTCACCGTGGCGGTCGAGCGCACCGGGAGCACCGAGGACCTCGCCGACGCGAACACCCTGCTGTGGAGCGCCGACCCCGGCACGCCCGACGCCCAGACGCTCGCGGGCGTGCAGGTGACGCGCGCCGCGGCGATGGTGACCGGGCCGCAGCAGGCGCAGGCGTCGTCGGAGGCGCTGCAGACCGTCGCCACGTCGTCGGGCGACGTCACCACGATCGCACCCGACGCGCTGCTGACGAGCCTGGTCACGGGCGGCGCCGGCGCGCAGTCCACGCCCGCGAGCATCGCCCAGCGCGCGCTCGCCGACCTGGCCGTGGTCGCGCACGGCGCGGTGCCGCCCGCGGGCGTGGTCATCGCGGGCGACCGGGAGACCGCGCCCGGCCGCGAGGCCCTCGCGGCGGTCGTCGAGGCGCTGAAGTCCGCGCCGTGGACCGAGGCCGCGCCCCTGTCCCGCGTGCTGGCCGGCGACTCGACCGTCCCGGCGCAGCGCGCACCGCTGCCGACGGACGGCAAGAACGAGCTCGGCGCGCAGTCCGTGACCGCGCTCGCCGACGCGCGTGAGGACGCGCGCTCGTTCGCCGAGGTCCTCGACGACCCGGAGGCGTACCTCGCGGGCGTCGACGACGAGGTCCTCGCTCCGTTGGCCGTCGCGTGGCGCGCCGAGCCGAAGACCCGCGCCGAGCTCGTGCGGCAGACCGTCCAGCACGTCCGCGAGCGCGCCGAAGGGCTCTCGATCGTCGAGACGAGCGACCTCAACGTCATCGCGACCACGAGCGACCTGCGCCTCACGGTGCGCAACGACCTCACCGTTCCCGCGCGCGCGCAGCTCGTCGTCGACCCGCGCAAGGCGTGCCTGACGGTGGGCGACTTCGAGACCCCCGTGCTGGACCCCGGCGACACGTCGATCACCGTGCCCCTCGAGGCGCACGCGAACTGCGACGTGCTCGTCGAGGTCGCGCTCGTCGGCCCGTCCGGGCAGGACGTCGCCGAGCCCATCGCGTTCTCCGCGCGCCTGTCGCCGACGATCGAGTCGGTCGGGACGGTCGTCGTCGCGATCCTGCTCGTGCTGGGGCTCGCGCTCGGCATCGCGCGCACGGTCCGGCGCGGTCAGAGCGCCCGCCGCGGCGCGCGGACCGTCGCCGAGGCCGACGCCCCCGTGAACCTCCCCGTGCTCGGCGGCACCCCCACCGAGCCCGTCCCCGAGGTGTCCGACGACGAGCGCGCCCGCCGGCTCGCCGAGGACGAGGGCGCGCGGTGACCACGGCACCGGCCGACGACGGGCGCATGCGGCGCGGTGCCGCGCTCATGGCGTCGGGCACCGCGGTCTCGCGGCTGCTCGGCCTGCTGCGCTCGATGGTGCTGTTCGCCGCGATCGGCGCGACGGGGCAGGCGGCCGACGCGTTCGCGGTCGCGAACAAGCTGCCGAACGTCATGTACATGCTGCTCGTCGGCGGCGTGCTCAACGCGGTGCTCGTGCCGCAGGTGGTGCGCGCCTACAAGAGCGACAAGGGCCAGCAGTACGTCGACCGCCTGCTGACGTTCGGCTTCGTCGTGCTGGCCGGGCTGACGCTCGTCCTCACCCTCGCGGCGCCGCTGCTGGTGCGGCTCTACGCCGACGCGTCCAGCCAGGCCCAGATGGACCTCGCGGTGACGTTCGCCTACTGGTGCGTGCCGCAGGTCTTCTTCTACGGCGTGTACGCGCTGCTCGGGCAGGTCCTCAACGCGCGCCACTCGTTCGGCCCGTACATGTGGGCGCCGGTGGTCAACAACGTCGTGTCGATCGTGGGCTTCCTCGCGTTCATCGTCGCGTTCGGCGCCGTCCCGGAGTCCGGGCTGACGGTGGCCGGGGGCTGGGGCTCGTCGCAGGTGCTGCTGCTCGCCGGCTCCGCGACCCTCGGCGTCATGGCGCAGGCGCTCGTGCTGTTCCCCGCGCTGCGCGCCGCGGGGGTGCGGTACCGCCCGCGGTGGGGGCTGCGCGGCTCGGGGCTGGGGCGCGCGGGCACCGTGGCCACGTGGACGCTGGTCGGGCTCGCGGCGGGTCAGCTCGCGTACGTCGTCGTGTCGCGCGTGGTGTCGCAGGCCCCCGGTGCGGCCGACGGTGCCACGGACGTCGCCTCGAACGCGGCCTACGACGCCGCGTTCCTCATCTTCATGCTGCCCCACTCGCTCGTCACCGTCTCGCTCGCGACCGCGCTGTTCACGCGGCTGTCCGAGCAGGCGCACGACCAGGACACGCGCGCGGTGCGCGCGTCGCTGTCCTACGGGATGCGCGTCGTCGGCGTGTTCACCGTGCTGGCGGCCGCCGTGATCGCGGTGCTCGCGATCCCTGTGACCCGCCTGATCCTGCCGTCCGCGAGCGCGACGACGACCGACGCGGTCGCGCAGGTCGTCATCGCGATGATCGTCGGGCTGCCCGCGTTCGGTGCGTGGTCCATCTGCCAGCGCGTGTACTTCGCGTACGAGGACACGCGCGCGATGGTCCCCGTCCAGGTGGTGATGGCGGTCGTCGTCGTCGCCGGGGCGCTGCTCGCGCGCGTCGTGCTCCCCGCGACGTCGTGGGTGGTCGGCGTGGGCGTCGCGATGAGCGTGTCGTACCTCGTCGGGGCGATCGTCGCGCTGCGGCAGCTGCACCAGCGGCTGCGCGGGGTCGACGGCGGGCGTGTGCTGCGCATGCACCTGCGGGCGACGCTCGCCGCGGTCGCCGCGGTCGTCGTCGGGCTCGTCCTGATGCTCGGCGCCGAGGCGGTGCTGCCCCGCGGCCTGGTCGCCTCGCTGCTCGAGTGCGTGCTCGTCGGCACGGTCATGTCGCTCGTGTACGTCGTGGTGCTGCGTGCGCTGCGGGTGCGCGAGCTCGACGACCTGCTGCGCCCGATCCTGCCGCGGCTCTCGCGGATCGGTCCGCTGCGCCCGCTCGTGCGCCTGCTCGCCCCGTCCGGGCGTCCGGGCCGTTACGCCGCGGCGGCCGAGCCGGCCGACGACGGTCCCGCACCCACGGGCGCGGCGGGCGGGCGCGC
>NZ_LFKW01000037.1:0-2642 GCF_001040865.1 Cellulomonas sp. A375-1
GCGCGGCCCGGTCGCGCGCGGGCTGGGCGTCCACCCCTCGCTCTGATGACCCCGTCCGAGGACCCCGAGCCGCGCCCACGCGGGTGGCACGACGTGCGCCTCGTCGCGCGCGTGCGGGTCCGGCAGGGGACCGACCGGGTGCGCGCAGCGTGGTTCCCGATCCTGCAGGCGTCGGTCGCCGCGGGACTCGCGTTCGCGATCGGCCGGTACGTGCTCGACCACCCGTACCCGTTCTTCGCGCCCGTGTGCGCGTGGATCGCGCTCGGGTTCACTGCCGACCGGTCGCTGCGGCGCGTGGCCGAGATCGCGGCGGGCGTGGCGATCGGCGTCGGCCTCGGTGATGCGCTCGTGCACGTCATCGGCACCGGGCTGTGGCAGGTCGCCCTCGTGCTGTTCGTCGCCGCGACGCTCGCGCGGCTCCTCGACCGCGGCGCCCTGCTCACCACGCAGGCGGGCGTGCAGGCCATGATCATCGTCGGGCTGCCCACGCTGGCCGCCACCGGCGGACCGTTCGGGCGCTGGACCGACGCGCTCGTCGGCGGTGGTGTCGCGTTCGCCGTCGCGGTGCTCACGCCGTCCGACCCGCGGCGGCACCCGCGCGAGCTCGCCCGCAACGGCACGCTCGAGGTCGCGGGGATCCTGCACGAGCTCGCGGGCGGGCTCGCGACGCGCTCGGTCTCCGACGTCGAGGACGTGCTCGTGCGCGGCCGCGCGTCCCAGGCCGCGCTCGACGAGTGGCACGAGGTCACGACGAACGCGCGCGAGCTCGTCCGGCTGTCCCCCGCGCACCGCAAGCACCGCGGCGAGCTGTCCCGGCTCGTCGCGGCGTCCGTGCTCATGGACCGCGCGATGCGCAACACACGCGTCATGACCCGCCGCGCGCTGGCGCTGCTCGAGTCGCCCACCGTGCACGACCTGGGCGCTGCCGGGCGGCGCATCGAGGCGACCGCCGCCGCTGCGACCGAGCTCGCGTCCGCGCTCGGCAGCGGTCGGGACCCGGCGCGGGCCCGCGCCGCGCTGCTCGCGTCCGCCGGTGCGCTCGACCCGTTCGTCATCGCACCCGCCGACTGGCAGGTGCAGAGCCTCGTGCTGCTGCACCGCTCGCTCGTCGTCGACCTGCTCGAGGCCGCGGGCGAGGAGTCCGGCGCGGCCCGCGCGGCGCTCCCGGAGATCTGACGCGTGCCCTGCGGTACGCCCGCCCGGTAGCGTCGGGCCCGTGGAGGTCGCGGTGAGCGCGTTGCGCGCAGAGCTCAAGCAGTGGATCGAGACGGCACGCGAGGGGCAGGACGTGGTGATCACCGAACGCGGGATCCCCGTCGCGCGGCTCACCGGCATCGACTCGGCCGACCTGCTGGCGCGCCTCGAGCGCGACGGCCTGCTCTCGCCGGCGTCCGCTGCGCGCGAGGCGGCCGAACCCGTCGGCACCGAGCCCGGGCGGCAGGGCGTGTCCGGCCTCGTGCGGCGGCTGCGCCGCTGATGGCCGTCTGCTACTTCGACACGAGCGCGCTCGCGAAGCTGTGCGTCACCGAGTCCGGCAGCGACCTCGCCGCCGCGCTGTGGTCCGGTGCCGACCTCGTCGCGACGTCCCGGCTCGCCGATGCCGAGGTGCGTGCGCTGCTGGCCGGCGGTCGTCGCGCGGGAGTGATCGACGCGGGGACCGAGCGGGCCGCGCTCGCGCAGTGGGAGCGGCTGTGGCCCGCGCTGCACGTGGTCGAGCTGCACGAGCCGGTCACGGCAGCCGCCGCGACGCTCGTCGGCTACCACGCACTGCGGGCCGCGGACGCGCTGCACCTCGCGTCGGCGCTGCTGCTGCGGTCCGACGAGCTGGTCGTCGTCGCGTGGGACGAGCACCTCGCGTCGGCGGCACGCTCCGAAGGGCTGCGCGTCGTCCCGTGACGCGCGGAGTCGGCACCGGCCGACTGGTGGGACCTGCGCACCGGTCCCGGCGCCCGCGTGACCCCTGCTCGTGCACAGGTGACTGCGCGTGGGGCGTTCGGCCCGTAGGCTCGGCGCGTGGGAATCGTCGGAAGCCTCCAGTGGATCGTGTACCTGCTGTTCCTGCTCGCGATCTTCGTGCTGTGCGTGTGGGCGCTCGTCGACCTGCTGCGCCGGCCGGCGAACGCGTTCCCGGCGGCCGGGAAGCGCACCAAGAACTTCTGGCTCGCGATCCTCGGGGTTGCGACTCTGCTGTCGTTCATCGCGATGCCCCCGCTGCAGCTGCTGCCGTTCCTCGGCATCCTGTCCGCGGTCGCGGCGATCGTGTACCTCGTCGACGTGCGGCCCGCCGTCGCGCCGTACACGCGACGGCGGCCGGGACCGGGTCGGTCGTCGGGCGGCTGGGGATGTCCGGGCCGGAGCCTGGGGCCGTGGGAGGCGTGGCGGCGCACGACGGCGGCCGGGCTGCCGGCGCCGGTCACGGCGACATCTCGCGTGACGCGGTGCCGCTGGCGCGCGTGGTCCGGGGCGGGCTCGTCGAGTCCGTCCACACGGGGCACCTCGTCGTGCTGGCGCCGGACGGCGACGTCCGGCTCGCGCTCGGCGACCCCGACGCGACGATCTGGGCACGCTCGTCGCTCAAGCCCCTGCAGGCCGTCGGCATGCTGCGGCACGGCCTCGACCTGGACGACGAGTGGCTCCCCCCC
>NZ_LFKW01000037.1:2879-8165 GCF_001040865.1 Cellulomonas sp. A375-1
CGAGCTCACGGGTGTGCCGGTCGAGCACACCACCGTCGACGGCTGCGGCGCCGCCCTGTTCTCGACGACGCTCGTCGGCCTCGCGCGCTCGTTCGGCCACCTCGGCCGGGCACCGCACGACTCCGGGCACGCGGGCACTCCCGAGGGACGCGTGGCGCGGGCCATGAGCACGCACCCGTGGCTCGTCGCCGGGACCGGGCGCGACGCGACACGGTTCATGCAGGCCGTCCCGGGGCTCGTCGCGAAGGACGGCGCCGACGGCGTGTACGCCGCGGGACTGCCCGACGGCGGGGCGGTCGCGATCAAGATCGCCGACGGCTCCGCGCGGCCCCGCGCCGCGGTACTCGCCGCCGCGCTTGCGGTGGCGGGGGTGGACCCCGCGCTCGTCGCGCCGATCGGGGCGACCGCCGTGCTCGGCCACGGCGAGGCCGTCGGCTCCGTGGAGCCCTGCCTGTGAGGGCTGTCGTGCAGCGGGTGACGCGCGCGTCGGTCACCGTCGACGGCGCCGTCGTCGGGGCGATCGACCGGCCGGGGCTCGTGGTGCTCGTCGGGGTGACGCCCGGTGACGGTGCCGCGCAGGTCGAGCTGATCGCGCGGAAGGTCGCCGAGCTGCGGATCCTGCGCGACGAGCAGTCGGCCGCCGACGTCGGCGCGCCCGTGCTCGTCGTCAGCCAGTTCACGCTGTACGCCGACACCCGCAAGGGCCGTCGGCCGACCTGGAACTCGGCCGCGCCCGGACCGATCGCCGAGCCGCTCGTCGACGCGGTCGTCGCTGCCCTGCGCGCCCGCGGGCTCGAGGTGGCCACCGGGGTGTTCGGCGCCGACATGGCGGTCGAGCTCGTCAACGACGGCCCGGTGACGATCCTGCTCGAGTCGGTTCCGGAGCCGGCCCCGTAGCGTCCGCGGCAGCACGGCCGCGTCGTTCCCACGGCAGCACGGAGAAGGCCCCTCGGAGTAAGCGTCCGAGGGGCCTTCTCGTGCGATCCCAGGCCGTCGGCCTTCCGGGCGGACCCGGTCGACCGTGTCGACACCCGCGAACCATGCGGTGCACCGACCTTGCGGTCCGTGCCTCGTGCGGTCCGTGTGCCATCAGCCTCGCGAGCTGCTCCGTCCACGCGCCTTGCGGTGCGTGATCCGTGCGGTCCACGCGCCTTGCGGTGCGTCGACCTCGCTGCTCTCGAGCCTGCCGGCTCCGAGCCCGGGGGCCCGGTGGTGCGACGGCGCCGCTCTGACGGTGCGGCTCCGACCCGACACCCGACGTTCCGGCGAACCGGGCCGCCGCGGGCGGGGGACTGCGATCAGCCTTCCGGTCCGGAGCAACCCTCGCGGCGTCATCCGCGAGCCTTCGGGTCTCCCCGTCGGTGTGGTCGCCCGTTCTCCGGTCGGCCCGACCTCGTCGTCCCGAGCCCGTCAGGTCCGTCCCCCGAGGGGGCCTTCTCCTGTCGGTTCCCGATCCGTCGAGGCCGATGTGAGATGTCTAGTCCTGCCGCAACGGGCCCGCAAGAGGCTCTGGGAGATTTCTTTATCCACACTTTGCTCCACACCGATATGCACAGGCCGACCTGCATGAACACGGGCTGAACACAGGCCTGTGGATCAAAGTTGTGGACAGTTCGCGTGTCGTTCACCCGGACGGGCGCTGCAGCGACTTAGCCTGGACACCGGCGAAGGCCCCTCGGAAGTAAGCGTCCGAGGGGCCTTGTCGCGTCTGCGGCCCCGCGACCGGCATCACAGCCTCGGTGGGACCGTTGACCGGTGCACATCGGGCCGATTCGGTGACGATGGGGACATGCGGATCGAGACGGTGCTGGGCGACATCACGAAGCAGGACGTCGACGTCGTGGTCAACGCGGCGAACTCCTCGCTCCTCGGTGGCGGGGGCGTCGACGGGGCGATCCACGCCGCGGCCGGCCCGCGGCTGCTGGACGCCTGCCGCGAGCTGCGCGCCGACCGGTTGCCCGACGGGCTCCCGGTGGGGCACGCCGTGGCCACCGACGGCTTCGGCCTTCCCGCGCGGTGGGTGGTGCACACGGTCGGACCCAACTGGCACGCCGGCGAGCGCGACACCCCCGCCCTCGCGGCCTGTTTCCTGGCCTCGCTCGAGGTCGCCGTGGACGTCGGCGCGCACAGCATCGCGTTCCCCGCGATCAGCGCGGGTGCGTACGGGTGGGACGTCGAGGAGGTCGCGGACGTGGCGGTGCACTCCGTGCGGGCGTGGCAGGCGGGCACCGACCAGGATCGCGGCACCGACGGTCGGCCTCACGGCATCGCCCTGGTGCGCTTCGTGCTGTCCTCCCCCCAGGCGCTCGCCGCCTTCGACCGCGCCCTGGCAGCCTGACCCACCCGTTCACCGGCCTCGCCTCGCCCGGCACCAGGTGCCCGGCACTAGGTGCCCGACTCCTCGCCTTCAGCGGTCGAGCTCGGCAGTCGGGCGCGAGCTCGGCAGTCCAGACGCACGAGCTCGCCCTTGACTGCCGAGCTCGTCGGACGCGCTCGTCGGACGCTCTCGGCGGGTGAGCCGGCTGCGGGTCAGGCGGGCGAGCGGCCGAACCAGTCCAGGACGGCGGCGACCACGGGTGGGTCCGCGGGGCTGTGGTCGCCGGGGACCGTGACGAGGCGCAGGGGTCCGGGGATCGCGGCGAGGTGGTGCGCGAGCTCGTCGGGCGTGCCGAACGGGTCGCGCTGACCGCTCACGGCGAGAGTGGGGACGTCCACGTCCGGGAGGTGCTCGATGCGCAGCGTGTCCGGCTTGCCGGGCGGGTGCAGGGGGTAGGAGAGCAGCAGCAACCCGGCGGCGGGCTGTCCCTGCGCGACGGCCATCGAGGCCATCCGCCCGCCGAACGACCGCCCGCCGAGCACGAGCCGTCCCGGCTCGACGCCGAGCTCGGCCGCCCACGCGTCCGCGCGCTCGCGCAGGTAGGGGATCGCAGCCTCGGCGCGCTCCGGCCCGGGGTTGCCGCGCTCGCGGTTGGCGAAATGCATCCGGAGCACGGGCAGCGGCGCGAGTGCCGCCTCGAGCGCGACGAGCGTGTGGTGGTCCCGGTCCGCGCTCGCGCCGGGAGTGAGCAGCACCCCGGCGACGTCCTGCGGATCGACGAGCCGCCCGCCCCGGCCCGCCGGAGCCACATCACCACCGCCAGCCACATCACCACCGCCAGCCACCCCGCGACCCCCAGCCACCCCGCGACCCCCAGCCATCCCGCGACCCCCCATCACCCGCGACCCCAATCACCCCGCGACCCACACAGTGACCCCGCTACCCCGGTCACATCGCCACCCTAGGGGCCGCCCCACCCTGCGACCCAGCGCTTGCTCCGGCTCAACCCCTCCGGAGCCGGAGCGTTCGCTGCCTCGTCGCGCGACCCAGTGTCTGCTCCGGCTCAACCGCTCCGGGGCCGGAGTGTCCGCTGGTTGGCGTGACCCAGTGTCTGCTCAGGCTCAGCTGCTCCTAGGCCGGAGTGTTCGCGGGTTCGCGTGACCCTGTGTCTGCTCCGGCTCAGCGCTCTGGGCCGGAGTGTCCGCTGGGTCGTTGCGTGACGCTGTGTCTGCTCCGGCCGACGGGGTGGATTCCCGGAGCAGCCGCTGGTTCGGGGTGAGTGGCGGTCGCGTGGGGCGGGGTCAGGGGAGGGAGAAGGCGGCTCGGAGGGTGCGGACGACGCCGTCGTCGTTGTTGGACGGGGCGATGAAGCGCGCGATCGCGCGGACGTCGGGGTGCGCGTTCGCCATGGCGAAGGACCAGTCGGCGGCCTCGAGCATGCCGACGTCGTTGAAGTAGTCGCCGAACGCCATGGTCTGCGCCGACGAGATCCCGAGCTCGGCCTGCAGCCAGCGCAGCGCGTGGCCCTTGTCGGCGTCGGGGCCCATGACGTCGACCCAGTGGGTCCCGGACACCAGCACGCGGTCCGGTCCGTCGAGCGGTGCGAGCAGAGGACCCGCGCCGAGCTCGGCCGGGCCGAAGTCGAAGACCGCCACCTTGAGCACCTCGTCGTCGACGGCGTCCAGGTCGTCGACGTGCTGCAGGAGGCGGTAGTACGGGCGCACGTGCTGGAGGAACGCCTCGTCGGTGCGCTCGACGTACGCGGACCGGACGCCGCACAGCACGGTGCCGAGGTCGGCGCCGTCGCGCACCGCCCCGCGCACGAGGTCCACCGCCCGGCGCGCGCTCGCCCGGGCCAGCCCGGCGACCGCGACCGGCTCGCCCCGCCGCACGACGATCGCGCCGTTCTCCGCCACGTAGGTCAGGTCGTCGCGCCCGAACTGCTCGCGCAGCGTCGCGTACTGCCGACCGGAGGCGGGGCACACGACGACCCCGCGGGCGACGAGCGCGTCGAGCACCGGCCAGAACCCGTCGGGGATCTGCTTGGCGTCGTCGAGCAGCGACCCGTCCATGTCGAGCGCGACGAGCCGTACGCCGCTCGCGTCGAGCCTGGTGGCGAGGTCGGCCAGGAGCTGGTCGGTGTCGCGCCGCTCGACGGCGGGCTCGGCGGGCTCGGCGGGGGTCGGCTCAGGGGTCGGGTCAGGCGTCTGGTCAGGGGAGGCGGAGGTTGTCGCGGGCACACCCGATCGTCTCAGGAGTCGCGCAGGGCGTCCTGCACGCCCGTCTCCGCAGGGCCCAGGTAGACCGGGTCACGCCCCGTGAGGCCGTCCCACCACGCCTTGTACGAGGCCGGGACCTCGCGCAGCCGCCACTGGGTGAGCTGCTCGGGCCGCACGCTCGCCGACGAGACGCCGATGCCCTGCGTGTCGATCCCGGCGGCCGAGCATGAGAAGACCGCGCGCCGCACGTGGTAGTCCTGCGTAAGCACGACAGCCGCGTCCACGCCGAACACGCGGTGCGCACGAACGCACGTGTCGTGCGTGTCGAAGCCCGCGTAGTCGAGCACGACCGCACCCGTCGGGACGCCCGCCGCGACGAGGTAGTCGTGCATGGCTGTCGGCTCGTCGTGGCCGATCGAGCCGCTGTCGCCGCTGACGAGGATCACCTGGACCTTGCCCGACTCGTACAGCGTCTGCGCTGCGTCGAGCCGGCGGCGCAGGTACGTCGACGGCGAGCCGTCGGGCCGCAGCCCGGCGCCGAACACGAGCGCGACGGGTGCGTCCTGGACGGTCGCCTGCGTGCGGAGCCGCGCCTGGCCCGCGCCCTGCACCCACGCGAGCGGTACGAGCAGGAGCACGACGAGCGCCGCGGCGATGCCGAGCCGACGGCGCCAGCGGCGGCGCGCGCGGCGTGGGACCGCGGCGGGGGTCGCCGGCGGCGTGCCCTCGTCGGTCCGCGCGTCGGCGTCG
>NZ_LFKW01000038.1:0-16760 GCF_001040865.1 Cellulomonas sp. A375-1
CGTCCCCGCCGAAGCCCCGACGGGCACCGGCTCCTTGTCGACCGTCCCGCGCGGGACACCGCGGAAGGAGAACTCCCCCAGGAGTCCCTCGCCCTCGGCGTCGACGATCACGAGCTGGCCGGCCTTGAGCTCGCCGAACAGGATCTTCTCGGACAGCGCGTCCTCGATGTCCCGCTGGATCGCGCGGCGCAGCGGCCGAGCACCCAGGACCGGGTCGTAGCCCTTCTCCGACAGCAGCTTCTTGGCCGCGGGCGTGATCTGGATGCCCATGTCCTTGTCGTGCAGCCGCTTGTCGAGCTTGGCGATCATCAGGTCGACGATCTGGAAGATCTCCGGCTGCGAGAGCTGCGGGAAGACCACCACGTCGTCGACGCGGTTGAGGAACTCAGGCCGGAAGTGCTGCTTGAGCTCGTCGTTGACCTTCGCCTTCATCCGCTCGTAGTCGGTGGCGAGCTCGCCGCCGGCCTGGAAGCCGGTCATGACGCCCTTGGCGATGTCCCGCGTGCCGAGGTTCGTCGTCATGATGATGACGGTGTTCTTGAAGTCGATGACGCGGCCCTGCGAGTCGGTCAGGCGACCGTCCTCGAGGATCTGCAGCAGCGAGTTGAAGATGTCCGCGTGCGCCTTCTCGACCTCGTCGAACAGCACGACGGAGAAGGGCCGGCGACGCACCTTCTCGGTGAGCTGACCACCCTCGTCGTACCCGACGTACCCGGGGGGCGAGCCGAACAGGCGCGAGACGGTGTGCTTCTCCGAGAACTCGGACATGTCGAGCTGGATCAGCGCGTCCTCGTCACCGAACAGGAACTCCGCGAGCGCCTTGGCGAGCTCGGTCTTCCCGACGCCCGTGGGGCCCGCGAAGATGAACGACCCACCGGGACGCTTCGGGTCCTTGAGGCCCGCACGCGTGCGGCGGATGGCCTGCGAGAGCGCCTTGATGGCCGCGTTCTGGCCGACGACCCGCTTGTGCAGGTTCTCCTCCATGTGGAGCAGCCGGCTGGACTCCTCCTCGGTGAGCTTGAAGACGGGGATGCCGGTGGCGTTCGCCAGCACCTCGGCGATGAGCTCCTCGTCGACCTCCGCGACGGCGTCGAGGTCGCCCGACTTCCAGGCCTTCTCCTTCTCGACGCGCTTGAGGCCGAGCTGCTTCTCCTGGTCGCGCAGGCGCGCGGCCTTCTCGAAGTCCTGCTCGTCGATCGCCGACTCCTTGTCGCGGCGCGTGGTGGCGATCTCCTCGTCCAGCTCACGCAGCTCCGGCGGGGCCGTCATGCGGCGGATGCGCAGGCGCGCACCGGCCTCGTCGACCAGGTCGATGGCCTTGTCCGGGAGGTAGCGGTCGTTGACGTAACGGTCCGCGAGCGTCGCGGCGGCGACGAGCGCGCCGTCCGTGATCGAGACGCGGTGGTGCGCCTCGTAGCGGTCCCGCAGACCCTTGAGGATCTCGATCGCGTGCTGAAGGTTCGGCTCGCTGACCTGGATCGGCTGGAAGCGACGCTCCAGGGCCGGGTCCTTCTCGACGTACTTGCGGTACTCGTCGAGCGTGGTCGCACCGATGGTCTGCAGCTCGCCGCGGGCGAGCATCGGCTTGAGGATCGAGGCCGCGTCGATCGCGCCCTCGGCGGCACCCGCACCGACGAGCGTGTGGATCTCGTCGATGAACAGGATGATGTCGCCGCGCGTGCGGATCTCCTTGAGCACCTTCTTCAGGCGCTCCTCGAAGTCACCGCGGTAGCGCGAGCCGGCCACGAGGGCGCCCAGGTCCAGCGTGTAGAGCTGCTTGTCCTTGAGCGTCTCGGGCACGTCGCCGCGCACGATGTCCTGCGCCAGACCCTCGACCACGGCCGTCTTGCCGACGCCGGGCTCGCCGATCAGCACCGGGTTGTTCTTGGTGCGGCGGGACAGCACCTGCATGACCCGCTCGATCTCCTTCTCGCGCCCGATGACCGGGTCGAGCTTGTTGTCGCGCGCGGCCTGCGTCAGGTTGCGCCCGAACTGGTCGAGCACGGCCGAGCCCGAGGGCTGACCCTCGGTGGGCCCGCCTGCGGCGACCGGCTCCTTGCCCTGGTACCCGGACACCAGCTGGATGACCTGCTGGCGCACGCGGTTGAGGTCCGCGCCGAGCTTGTTCAGCACCTGCGCGGCGACACCCTCACCCTCGCGGATCAGGCCCAGCAGGATGTGCTCGGTGCCGATGTAGTTGTGGCCGAGCTGCAGCGCCTCGCGCAGGGACAGCTCCAGCACCTTCTTGGCGCGCGGCGTGAAGGGGATGTGGCCCGACGGAGCCTGCTGGCCCTCGCCGATGATCTCCTGGACCTGGGCGCGCACGGCCTCGAGCGAGATCCCCAGCGACTCCAGAGCCTTGGCAGCGACGCCCTCACCCTCGTGGATCAGCCCCAGGAGGATGTGCTCGGTGCCGATGTAGTTGTGGTTGAGCATCCGCGCCTCTTCTTGGGCGAGGACGACCACGCGACGGGCTCGGTCCGTGAATCTCTCGAACATGTGCACTCCTCACGAGCAGCGTGCTCATCGGGGTACCCACGCGCTCCGGCACGGAGCGCAGGGCCGACGACGATGCGGCGTTGTTCGATGCTAACGGCGGCATGTGCCCGGTACTGCCCGTGTTCGCCGCAGGCGTGAAACCCCGCTCCGACGAGCGCGCGACGGCACCCGACGAGGGCGGTCCGCGGCGCACGCTCGGCCGGATGGGGGACGCCGAGCCGCACTCGTCGATATCCCGCCCGGGCGGCTGCCCACGTCGCCATACTCGGCGCGTGAAGACCACCATGCGCGCGCTGCTGTGCCTCGCGCTGATCGCCGGGTTCTACGTCACGGCCCTGATCGTGCTCCTCGGGATCCTCGGCGTCGCGGTCGCGCTGATCTCGTCGGGCCACGCCGTCGGGGCCAAGCTCGCGTTCTTCGCGGTCGCGGCAGCGATCGGGTTCGTCCTCACGATGCGCAAGGTCAGCAAGGCCCAGAAGCACGAGCCCTCGGGGAGTGCCCTGCCCAGAGACGTCGCCCCCGAGCTGTGGGACGTCGTCGAGGAGCTCGCCGCGGCCGCTCAGACGCGCGTCCCGCGTGAGATCCGGCTCGTCCCCGACCTCAACGCCTTCGTCTCCGAGGACGCGCGCCTCCTCGGGCTCGTCCCGGGCACGCGGCGCCTCTACGTGGGGGTGCCGCTCCTGCAGGCCCTGGACGTCGCGCAGATGCGCTCGGTGCTCGCGCACGAGCTGGCGCACTACTCGAACGGGCACACCCGCCTCGCGCCGATCGCCTACCGAGGGCGCCAGGTCGTGGGCGCTGCTGCCGGCGAGGTCACGGGGTTCGCAGGCTGGGTGCTGCGCGGCTACGGCCGGCTCTACCTGCTCGCGTCCGCCGCGATCAGCCGCCGGCAGGAGCTCGAGGCCGACGCAGTCTCGGTGCAGGTCGCCGGCCGCGAGGTCGCCGCAGAGACCCTGCACGAGATGGAGGTCCTCTCGGCCGCGTGGACGTTCTACTTCGACCGGTACGTGTCGGTCGCGTGGGACGCCGGCCTCGCGCCGACGAGCGACGCGATGTTCGACGGCTTCGCGGCTCTGCTCGCCGCGCGGCAGGACGAGCTCGACCGGCTGCGCACCCTCGCCCCGCCGTCGCAGGAGTCGCGGTGGGACAGCCACCCGTCGACGTCGGCCAGGATCGCGGCGATGGGCGCGGTCGCCTCTCCAGCGCTCACCCGCGACACGCGACCGGCCGGCGTGCTCGTGCGAGGGCTCCCGGCCCTCACCGCGATGCTCGCCGAGGTCGTCGTGAAGTATGCAGACCGCGAGCGGCTGCCCTGGGAGCTGCTGACCCCGCGGGCGAGGGCGGCGAGCGCGCAGCACTCGGCCGACATCGTGTTCCGTGCCGTGGGCCGCCGCGTGGGAGTCGAGCGCGGCTCACTGCGTGACCTGCTCGAGCTGACGGAGGCCGACCGCCTCGACGACGTGCTGCAGGCGCTCGACCTCGACGCCTCGGCCGGCCCCGATGCGGACGGCGACACCGCCGCGACGGTCGTGTGGACGGCCGTCCTGCAGTGCGCGCTCGCCACGAGCGGCGCAGCACGGTGGGAGCACCGCTGGGACGCGGGCGACCCGTTCGTCGGACCCGACGGCGTGCCCTACGACGTCCGGCCGCTCGCACTGCTGGGCGCCGGCGGCCCGCGCGGCGCCGCAGAGCTGCGAGGACGTCTCGCCGATCTCGGGGTGGACCTCGACGCGGTCGGAGCGTCCGCAGAGGCCGACGCTCGCGGCTCCGCCATCGTCGCAGGCGTCGCGAACGTCGTGGTCGACGGTGAGCAGTACGACGTGCTCGTGCTGACCCACGGGCTCGTTCTCGTGCCGTGCCCGAAGGTGTACAACCAAGGTCGCAACCGGCTGCGCGAGCTCGCTGCCAGCGCCGCTCCCGCCGACATCGCCGCCCAGAACTGGTTCGTGCCGTTCGAGGACGTGGTTTCGGGCCGAGTCAGCAAGCGATTCCCCGTCGGGGTGGAGTTCGCCCTGCACGACGGGACCACCCTGGACCTGAGGACGAAGCTGGACAGCCAGGAGCTCACCTCGGGCAGCAGCATCGCCCTGCAGGACGTGGCGAAGCGGTTCGCCCCCGTCCCCGTCGCCACCTGACCGCCCCGACCGCACGTCAGGGATACCCCCGGGAAGAACCGGGGGTATCCCGGATAGTCCGAATTGCTCCTGAGTCGTCAGTGTGTCTCTGAGCGCCCCTGCGCGGGCGCACTCCCTCACTCTCGACGCCGATCAGGGGACGTGTCATGGCCAAGGTCGCCGGGTGGATCACCCATCGCTACGTGAAGTACGTCGTCATCGCGTTCTGGCTGGGTGCCGTCGCGCTGCTCGGCCCGCTCGCCGGCAAGCTGACGGGCGCGCAGGACAACGAGGCCGCGAGCTGGCTCCCGAAGGACGCGGAGTCCACGCAGGTGCTCGAGAAGGCGGAGGCATTCGTCCCCGCGGACACCGCGCCCGCGGTCGTCGTGTTCGAGCGCAAGGGCGGGCTGACCGCGGACGACGAGGCGGCGATCGCCGACCACGTCGCCGCGTGGGGCTCGATCGACCGGCTCGCAGGCGAGATCGTCGGGCCCGTGACGTCGCAGGACGGCGAGGCGGCCCAGGTCATCGTCCCGATCGAGCTGACCGACTGGGACGAGTCGATCGTCGTCGTCGACGACCTGTTGGCCGCAGCCGACGACGACCCCGCGGGCCTGGCCATGCACGTGACCGGACCCGTCGGCGGTGCCGCCGACTCGGCGAAGGCGTTCGAGGGCATCGACTCGACCCTGCTGTTCGCGGCGGCGGGCGTGGTCGTCGTGATCCTGCTGCTGACGTACCGCAGCCCCGTGCTGTGGCTCCTGCCGGTGGTGTCCGCGGGCGTGGCGCTGACCGTCGCGCAGGCGGCGGTGTACCTGCTCGCCGAGTACGCGGACCTCACCGTGAACGCGCAGAGCGCGGGCATCCTGACGGTGCTGGTGTTCGGTGCGGGGACCGACTACGCGCTGCTGCTGACGGCCCGATATCGCGAGGAGCTGCGCAAGCACACCGACCGGCACGAGGCGATGGCCGTCGCGCTGCACCGCGCCAGCCCCGCGATCATCGCGAGCGGCGCGACCGTGGCCGTCGGCATGCTGTGCCTGCTGTTCGCGACGATGAGCTCGACCGCAGGCCTCGGGCCGGTGGCCGCCGCCGGGATCGTCGTGTGCCTGCTCGTCATGCTGACGCTGCTGCCCGCGCTGCTCGTCGTCCTGGGCCGGTGGGTGTTCTGGCCGCGCGTGCCGCACGTGGGCGACGCCGAGCCGACCGAGCACGGCTTCTGGGCGCGCGCCGGTCAGCGCATCGCGGTGCACCCGCGGCGCACGTGGATCGGCACGGCCGTGGTCCTGGCGATCGCGTCCGTGGGCATCCTGCAGCTCAACGCGACGGGCCTGACGACCGAGGAGTCGTTCCGCAGCGAGCAGCCCTCGATCGTGGGCGAGAAGGTGCTGTCGGCGCACTTCCCGGGCGGTGCCGGGTCGCCCGTCGTGGTCATCGCAGAAGGCGCGGCCGCCGACGACGTGCACACGGCGCTCGCGGCCGTGGACGGGATCGACCCGACGACCGTGACCGAGCCCGTCGTCAAGGACGGCGTCGCGTACCTCGAGGGCACGCTCACGAGCGAGCCCGACTCCGACGCCGCCTACGACACCGTCGACCGCGTCCGCGACGCCGTGCACGCCGTGCCGGGTGCCGAGGCGGTCGTCGGCGGGGAGACCGCGACGAACCTGGACGTCCAACGCGCGTCCGCACGCGACAACGCGGTGATCATCCCGATCATCCTGCTCGCGGTGTTCCTGATCCTGGTCCTGCTGCTGCGCGCGGTCGTCGCGCCGCTGGTCCTCATGGGCACCGTGGTCCTGTCGTTCGGTGCCGCGCTCGGCGTCTCGGCGTTCATCTTCCAGAACGTGTTCGGGTTCGCCGGCGCCGACTCGTCGTTCCCGCTGTTCGTGTTCGTGTTCCTCGTGGCGCTGGGGATCGACTACAACATCTTCCTCATGACGCGCGTCCGCGAGGAGGCGCAACGGCTCGGACACCGGCGCGGGTCACTCGTCGGGCTCGCGGCCACGGGCGGTGTGATCACGTCCGCCGGGCTGGTGCTCGCGGGGACGTTCGCGACGCTCGGGACGCTGCCCGCGGTCGCGTTCGCCGAGATCGGGTTCGCGGTCGCGTTCGGGGTGCTGCTCGACACGCTCGTCGTGCGGTCCGTGCTCGTCACGGCGCTCAACCTCGACATCGGCCCGACGATGTGGTGGCCGAGCCGCCTGGCCCGCCGCCCCGAACCGCAGCCCGCCGCCATCCCGCAACGGGTGCCCGAACCGGCCGCCTGACCCACGCGACGTCGGAACCGCCCCCGCGGCTCACGGGGGCGGTTCCGTGCTCAATGCGTGTAGTCCGGACCGACGCGTGCTGCCCACGGCGTCTCGGGCTGCCGCGACCACACCCGCGCCCGCTCAGTCGTCCCGTACGGCTGCACGCTCACCTCCGCGAGCAGGAGCCGGTCTGGCAGGTTCGCCTCCGCCCAGGCGATCACTGCCGTGACGTCCCTCGCTCCCGCGACCAGGTACGTCGCCTCGCCCGCCACGTCCTCGAGCTCGCCCTCGACCGGTCCAGTCAGGAACGTCACGAGGTAGGTGGGGCGGACGTCGGCCACCCGACCCTCAGGCAGCCGACCGAGCACCGGCTCCAGCGCAGAGCTCTCTGTCATCCCTGCAGACATCCCGACCTCGTACTCGTGAAGACGACCCCATCGGGCGCGATGCCCGAAGGCACCGTGCTCGTCACCACGTTCCGCCCTTTCCACGTACCGCACTCCGAGCCACCTGAGTACATCAGTGGCACGTACCACGTGCGCTTCGTCCCATCGGTCTTGATGGCGAACGTCCCGTACCTCGTCGCACACACCGCGCCATCCTTGCTCAGCGTGCCGTTCATATGCACCTTCGCAGCCCGCGGCGATCCCGCACCGGGTGCCCGAACGGGCTGCCTGACCTACGCGACGTCGGAACCGCGCCCGCGGCCCACGAGGCGGCTACTCGGACTCAGACAGCCGACCGAGCCGTCGCGGACGCTTGTCCACAGACGGGCGGACGCCACCCCGCGCCGCGTCCCGATTGAGTAGTTTCGCCCCATGTCTCGCGCCGCTGCTTCGTTGGTGATGGTCGTCGCGGTCCTGCTCGCTGCAGGCTGCACGTCGCAGGGCCCTGAGCCCGTCGCGTCGGCGACCTCGGGCCCCAGTGCGACGGCGAAGGCCTCGCCGACTCCCACGCCGACACCCGAACCCACGCCGGACGTCGTCGTGACCAGCGGGCCGGACCAGGACGTGACCGTCGCACCCACGCCCCCCGCTGCTCTCGACGGTCCGGCCACCGCAGACAACGCCATGCTTGTCGGGAAGTACTTCATCCAGCTCATCCCCTACGTGATCGCCACGGGCGAGACTGCGCAGTGGGACGCGTTGTCGGGTCCGGACTGCAAGTTCTGCGCCAGCGCGCGAGAACTTGGGCTGGAGGTTGCCACCGAAGGGCAGCGGGTGACCGGTGGCGCGATCGACGTCGGCTTCGGCCATGCCTCCGAGGCGGAGGAAGAGGGCGTCTTCTCGGCGAGCATCGACTACGTCGAACACCCCTCTCAGCGGATCGCGGCCGACGGCACGGTCCTCAAGGACTACCCCGAGGCGACGACCGCAAGGGCGCACCTCGAACTCCGCTGGGCTGAAGGCTCCTGGAAGATCCTGGGCGCGAGCAGCGACGATCTTGGGTCGGCCTGATGCGCCGCGCGTTCGTCTCGTCTGTGGTGCTGGTTCTGGCGTTCACGGCAGCATCCGCGGTTCCCGCATTCGCCAGTGCTAGCACCGAGCTCGAAGACGACGAGGCGCACCTCACTGACGCGTTCAAGGCGAATCTCGAGCTACGGCATTGGAGGGCCCACCCGGATCCTCTGGTCGAGTACGCCCACGCCCCGTTGTGCAACGTGGGCTCGCAGTACCTTGCCCCCGGGATCGACGGCGAGTGCTCACCACCCAACGGCACCGTTCCGGTGCCCGCGTGCGGAGACGACTCGCCCGTCGAGCCGCTCTGGCGCCGCACCCGCCCATCGGCCGCATCGGACAACTGGTCGCGGTGGGAGATGCTGGCCGGCTGGGCGTGTCCCCAGGACCTGCTCCCGCCGTTCCCGCAGGCCGACTTCCGGCGCCTGAAGATCGACCCCCTGGCGGCGCATCGGCAGCCCGAACGCGACGAGGTGCTGGTCAACAAGCCGCTGATCGTCTACGTCGACGCCGAGCACCGCACCTTCCGCACGAGCCTGTTCACCTACGGGATCGACGTCGACGTGTACCCCGTCGAGTACGCGTGGGACTTCGGCGACGGCGAGACCCTCACCACCACCTCGCCGGGCAACCCGTACCCGTCGTTCGACGTCGCTCACACGTACCGGGAGGCGACCTCCGCGACCGTCGTCCTCACGACCATATGGAAGGGCACGTACCGCGTGGACGAGGACCCCGACGGCGAGTGGCGCGACGTCTCCGGGACCGCGACGACCACCACGACACTCGACCCCTTCGACGTGATCGAGCTCCGCAGCCGCCTCGACGGCTGACCACGGCAGCACTCGTCGTACGGTCGTCTCATGCCGCGCCCCATCGCCACCACGACCCCGGTCCCGCTCGACGACCTGCTCGACTTCGTCCGGCCGCGCCACCACCTGATCCTCGTCACGACGCGTGCCGACGGCAGCCCGCAGGTCTCCCCCGTCTCCGGCGGCGTCGATGACGCGGGCCGCATCGTCATCTCCACGTACCCGGGGCGCGCCAAGACGCGCAACGCCGAGCGTGACCCCCGCGTCAGCGTGTGCGTGCTGTCCGACGACTGGAACGGCCCATGGGTGCAGGTCGACGGCACCGCGCAGGTGCTGCACATGCCCGAGGCCGAGGACGCGCTCGTCGACTACTACCGCTGCATCGCCGGCGAGCACCCGGACTGGGACGAGTACCGCGCCGCGATGCGGCTGCAGGGCAAGAGCCTGCTGCGCATCACCCCGGTCCGGTGGGGACCGCTCGCGACGGGTGGCTTCCCGGCGGACGTCGCGGCTCGCCTCGACGCGCAAGGCTGAGCACGTGCCGCACCATCACGACGACCCGACGATCACGGTCCTGACCGGCGCCGGGATCTCCACCTCGTCGGGCATCCCCGACTTCCGCGGGCCGCAGGGCGTCTGGACCCGCGACCCGGCCGCGGCGGAGCTGCTGGAGATCGGCCGCTACGTGCGCGAGCGCGACGTCAGGGTGCGCGGCTGGCGAGCGTGGGCGGAGCACCCGACGTGGCACGCGCAGCCCACGGCCGCCCACCGGGCGCTGGCGGAGCTCGAGCACGCGGGCGACCTCATCGCGGTCCTCACGCAGAACTTCGACGGCCTGCACCAGGCGGCCGGCTCGTCCGACGAACGCACCGTCGAGCTCCACGGCTCGCTCGCCACGACCTCGTGCCTGCGGTGCACGACGACCTGGCCGACGACCGACGTGCTCGCGCGCCTGGCCGACGAGCCCGACCCGCTGTGCACGGAGTGCGGCGGCATCCTCAAGCCCGATGTCGTGTACTTCGGTGAGCAGCTGCCCGATGACGCACTGCAGCACGCCGTCGCCGCTGCGACCGACGCCACGACCTTCGTCGCGATCGGCACGACCCTGACCGTGCAGCCCGTCGCGAGCCTCGCCGCGCTCGCCGTCGACTCGGGCGCGCGCCTCGTCGTCGTCAACGCCGAACCCACGCCCTACGACCACCTGGCCGACGAGGTCATCCGCGACCCCATCGACCAGGCCATCCCCACGCTGATGGAACGACTTCGCTCCTGAACCGTCGAGCGAGCAGGCCGGCCCCGTCGGCTTCCGCTGAGGAGGCTCCGATCGAGTTCCCCCGGGAGGGCGATCGCCCCTCCGCCCTAGTACTTCCAGCCAATGAGCGAGTGGGGGAAGACCTGGTTGGCCACTCCGTTGAGCTTGATGTCGATGTGCAGGTGAGGCCCCGTCACGCAGCCCTTGTTGCCGGAGTATCCGAGCAGGTCGCCAGCATTCACCGCCTGGCCATTGCTCACCGAGAAGCTGTCCAGGTGGGCGTAGTCGAAACGGTAGGTCGCGCCGTCGCGGTTCGAGGTGACGATCAGGTCTTGCTGGACACGCCCGATGGCTGCGGGGACGGGGCACCACTTCGCCTCGACCTTGTACGCGGCGGGGATGCTCACCGCGCCGCCGTACATGGCGTAGACGGGGGTGCCGATCGGGACGGGGAAGTCGTCGCCGTTGTGCCCGGAGTACGTCGTCAGGGTGGCGTGCGGCTGGATGGGGAAGACCCAGCCGTTGATCCCCGGCAAGGGCGTCGACGGCACGGAGGATCCGTTGCAGTTCGGCTCGGAGGCGACGAACCCGATCGTCCCCTTCGGCACCAGGCCGTTGACCGTGGTCTTGAAGTCCGCGTCGGGCACCCAGTCGCCCCACAGGAGACGGTGCCAGGTCGAGGTCTTCGTCGTCCCGGGGGTGGCGCTGCCGTCCACGGCCTGGCCGTTGGTGACGCCGCAGACCACCGGTAGGCGCGTGGCCACCGGGTACACCTTGAACAGGGTGCTCGTCAGGTTCGGTGCCGATTGGCTCTGCGTCCCGGGCTGACCGTTGGCCGTCGAGCCCGTATACACGGAGAGCCAGCCGACCACGTTGCGCGCCCAGACCGCCTTGCCGGCAGCGTCGTAGATGACGAGGTTCCCGTCATCCTGGACGGCGAGCACCGTTCCGCCGGTTCCCCAGGAGCCCGAGTCCCACCGTGGCGTGCCCGCTGCGTTGCGGCTCACGAGGTTGCCGTCGCTCTGCATGACGACGTGGTTGGCGTCGCCACCGCCCGTCGACCAGGTGGCGCCCGACGGGCCGTACTCGACGAGGTTCCCGTCGCCCTGCATCACGAGGGTGTAGCTCCCGTTCGGGGACCGCAGGGACCTGCCCGCGTTGAGGACCTCGTCGCTGCGGAGCTGGTCAGTCGCCAGGACCGTCACCGCTGCCGAGGTCACGGTCTTCGATGCGTAGCCGGTCCGCGACCCCGTGACGCGGACCGCGACTCCCGCGCCCTCGTCGTCGAAGGTCAGCCTGTACGTCTTGCCCGTCGCGCCGGGGAGCGCGGAGCCGTTGCGCAGCCACTGGTACGTGATCTTCGCGGTCGGCGACCATGTGCCAGGGTTCGCCGTCAGGGTGCCGCGGACGGTCGCGGTGCCGACGATCTTCGGCTTCGGAGCTGACACGAACCTGGCGGTCTTGACGGCTGCAGTCGGCTTGCTCGTCCTGCTGACGGTCTTGTAGTTGGCCTTCCTGCCCGTCACCTTCACCGTGATCAGCTTGCCCGCGTCCGCGGGGGCGAGCTTGTAGGTGGTCTTCGTCGCTCCAGCGATCGCGACCCCGGAACGCTTCCACTGGTAGGTGAGCTTCACGGGGGCGGGCCTCCACGTGCCTGGCCGTGCGGTCAAGGTCGCGCCGACCTGCGCCGTTCCCGTCACGGTGGGCCTCGGACTGGCGGTGAACGTCCTCGGGGAGCTGGCGTCTGCCGGCGCCACCACGACGAAGAGCAACGCGAGCGCCGCCGCGACGACGAGGGCCGCGTGCCGACCCAGTACTCGAAAGCCGACAGAGGGCATCGCGCACTCCCACCTTCTCCAGCATCCAGGTAGGCGGAGCGGAGCGCGCCGCACGTGAGGAACGGTAGCGACGGCAGGGCGGGCGAGGAGCCAGTTCCACCCATGTCAGCCTGTCGGGTGAACGGCTGACCGCCGCCGCTGCACGTTCTCATCCGCGTCTCATCCCGACCAGGCACGATGAGCGCATGGTGCGAGAGGTGCGGACGTGGCTGGCGGTGGGCCTCGTCGTGCTCGCGCTCGGTGCCGGCTCCTACGCGCTGACGGTCGCGCTGTCCGCGCCGGGGGACCGCTCGATCGGCGAGCCCGTCGTCGTGACCCCCGCGGGAACGAGCCCGAGCACCGATCCGACGCCGTCGCCGACCACCACGGGCACCCCGAGCCCCACCCCGACGTCCACATCCGGGGCGCCCAGGACGCCCGCGCCCGTCGACCTGCCCACCCCTCGGGACCCGGACGACGACGATGACGACGACGACGACGACCACACGCCGGACCCCGATGACGATGACGACGAGCGCGACCGTGACTGAGGCGCCGTCGCGCCGCCCGCGGCGCACCGTGCGGACGAAGGTCGTCGCGGTCACGCTCGCGACCACAGCGCTCGGGCTGCTGGGCGCCGGGCTGACGACGTACGCGATCCAGCGTCAGGACGTCGACGACCGCATCGAGAGCGAGCTCACGCGCGCCGCGCAGCAGTTCCGCGGCATCGCGCAGGCCAACGCGGACCTGCCGGTCGACGGCATCCTGCGCGCGGCGATGCAGCAGACGCTGCCGGACCCGAGCGCGGGCAGCATCGCGCTCGTCGACGGCTCCCCGGCCTGGTACGCGCCCACGACCGTCGCGGTCCGGCTCGAGGACGACCCGCAGCTCGTCGCCCTGCTGCGCGAGGTGCCCGCGGGGGACCAGGTGCGGCTGCGGACGGTCACGACCGACCGTGCCCAGTACCGCGTGGTGACGGTCCCGGTGACCCTCGACGACCCTGCGGCCCCGGCGGGGCTCTTCGTCGCGGCGACGGTGCGTGACCTCGAGATCGCGGCGCTGGACCACACCTGGCGCACGTACACGTTCGTCGCGGCGGGCGCGCTCGCGGCCACGGGCGTCGTCGCGTGGGTGCTGCTCGGGCGGGTGCTGCGGCCGCTGCGCGCACTGCGGGAGACCGCGGCGAAGGTCGACGAGGGCACCCTCGACGCGCGCGTGCCGGTGACCACCGACGACGACGTGGGCGAGGTCGGGCACACCGTCAACGCGATGCTCGACCGGCTGCAGGCGAGCATGTCGGCGCAGCGACGCCTGCTCGACGACGTGGGGCACGAGCTGCGGACGCCGCTGACGGTGATCGGCGGGCACCTGGAGCTCATGGACGTCGACGACGCCGACGACGTGCGCGCCACGCGCGAGCTCGCGCTCGACGAGGTCGACCGCATGGGCCTGCTCGTCGACGACCTGCTGGTGCTCGCCGTCGCCGACCGCGACGGGTTCGTCCAGCCCGCTCCGACGCACGTCGGGGTCCTGACCGACGAGGTGCTCGACAAGGCCACCGGCCTCGGTGCGCGCACGTGGCGGGTCGACAAGCGCGCCGACGTCGAGCTGCTCGTCGACGCACGCCGCCTCACGCAGGCGTGGCTGCAGCTCGCGAACAACGCGGTGAAGTTCTCCGCGGACGGCACGACGATCACGCTCGGCTCGGCCGTCGCCGACGGCACGCTGCGGCTGTGGGTGCGCGACGAGGGTGTCGGCATCGCACCCGAGCGTCAGGCGCGGATCTTCGAGCGGTTCGAGCGCGCGCCGGAGTCCGCGGGGACGGTCGGCGCGGGGCTGGGGCTGGCGATCGTCGCGGCGATCGCACGGGCGCACGGCGGTGACGTGGGGGTCTCGTCGGAGCCCGGGATCGGGTCGACGTTCGTCGTCTCCGTCCCGGCCGTCCCGGTGTCCACGGGCCGGTCCGACGAGAGTGGCGACGACGAAGGGGCGGACGCATGAGCGGCGTGCTGGTGGTGGAGGACGAGGCACGCATCGCGTCGTTCGTCGCGAAGGGGCTCAGGGCCGCGGGCTACGCACCCACGGTCGTCGGGACGGCGCGCGAGGCGCTCGACCTCGCCCTCACCGGCGACATGGACCTCATGGTCCTGGACATCGGCCTGCCCGACGGCGACGGGTTCGACGTGCTCCGCCAGGTGCGCGCCGCGGGCTCGCGGCTGCCGGTCATCATCCTCACGGCGCGCAGCTCGGTGGAGGACACCGTCGCCGGGCTCGAGGGCGGCGCCGACGACTACATGCCCAAGCCGTTCCGGTTCGAGGAGCTGCTCGCGCGCGTGCGCCTGCGGCTGCGCACCGAGGCGGACTCGCCCGACGACACGACCGTGCTGCAGCGCGGTGCGGTCACCCTCGACCTGCGCTCGCGTCGCGCGACTGTCGACGGACGCAGCGTGGACCTGTCCGCGCGCGAGTTCGCGCTCGCCGAGACGTTCCTGCGCAACGCCGGCACGGCGCTGTCGCGCGAGCAGCTGCTCTCGCGCGTGTGGGGGTACGACTTCGACCCGTCGTCGAACGTGGTGGACGTGTACGTGCGCTACCTGCGCACCAAGCTCGGCGCGGAGCTCATCTCGACGGTCCGTGGGGTCGGGTATCGCTTCGAGGCGTGAGCCGCGCTCGGGCCCCGTCAGGCCAGGCACGCCTCGGCGATGGTGAGCAGCCGCTCGGAGTCGTCCACCGGGGCCTCCGGGTCGGCGGGCAGCGCGCCGGCCGCCAGCGACAGCAGCACACCGGCCACCCGCACCCGCAGCGCGTCGGGGTCGACGAACGCCGCCGCCTCACCCGTCCAGCGCAGCGCGGTCGCCGCGAGCGCGGGAGTCATGGGCCGCACCGCGTGCAGGTGCGCGAGCAGGCACCCGAGGTCGTCGACGAGGTGCCCCGGCCCGACGGTGTCGACGTCCAGCAGACCGCAGACCCGGCCGGCGTCGTCGACCAGCAGCTGCGCCTCGTGCAGGTCGCCGTGCGTGGGGACGGTCGGGCCGGCGTCCGTGCGCCGCAGCCCTGACCGCACCCCGGCGGCGACCGCGTGGGCGCGTCCCTCCAGTGCCGGACGGACCTCGAGCGCACCGGCGTAGGCCCGCGCGCGCGACGACCACGGACGACGCGTCGGCAGGTCGAGGACCGTGGGCGGGAACGCCAGCACGGGGGCGAGCACGTCCGCGAGCGCCGGCGTGCAGCCCGCGACGAGCGCGTCGAGCAGGGGGACCCCGTCGATGGCCTCGAGCACCATGAGCCCGTCGTCCGACGCGTGCGCGACGCGCGGCACGGGGACGCCCGCGTCCGCCAGCAGGCGGTGCCGCCCGACGACGTCCGCGGCGTTGCCGTCACCCGGCCGCAGCACCTTGACGAACCACGGCACACCGTCCCGCTCCGCCCGCACCACGGCCCGGCGCAACGGTCGGTACCCGACGAGCTCCAGCGCCGTGACGGGACCCGCACCGGGCAGCGCGTCCGCCAGCCGGTGCGGGTCGCACGCGCGGCCCAGCGCGGGCAGCACCGGGTCCTGCGGGTGCCGCCACACGACGACGACCCCGGCCGGCCCGCGCGCCACCAACGTCCCCGGCACGTCCCGCGGGCAGGTCCGCGACGTCGTCGCGAGCAGGTACTCGTGACGGCCGTCCGCGGTCTGGACGACGTAGCCCACGGTCACGCCGTCGCCCGGGCGATGGTGCACGGCGTCGACTCTCCACGACGCGATGCCGGTGCCGCTCGTCGCGAGCGCCGCGGCCAGCAGGTCGCCGGCGGCCGCGTGCGTGAGCACCGCGAGGGCCTCGGCCTCGTCGGGCCGACGGTCACCGACCGTCGGGCGCGCAGCACCACGTGCGGGCCGGGGCGTCATGGAGGTCAAGCCTGCCAGGGCGGTCAAGCGGCGCCTGGGGCTTCTGTCCGTTTCCGTCAGTCCGCGCTCGCGGCGCTGACCGGCGAGGCCGGGCTCGCGGGGGTGGCGGGGGTGACCGGGCTGGCCGGGCTCGCGGCCGTCACCGGGCTCGCGGGCGTCACCGACGTCGCGGTGCTGGCAGGTGTGGCCGGGCTGGCGGCCGTGGTCGCGCTGGCGGGCGTCACCGCCGACGCGGGGGTCAACGCGGTGACGGTCGTGACGACCGACGAGTTCTGCGTGCGCGTCGGGTCCGTCGCACCGGCCGACGGGGTGGGGGTCGCGCTCGGGGCGTCGCTCGGGGTGCCGACCGGGGTCGCGCTGTCCGTCGGCGTGTCCGTCGGCGCGCCGGTCGGCGCGTCGGTCGGGACCGACGAGGTCGTCGTGTCCGGCGACGGTGTGGTGCTCGCGGCGAGCGCGCTGCCACCGGCGACTGCGACGGCGCTGAGCGTGCCGGAGATGATCCAGACCGAGCGGGGAAGGGTGCGCATGAGGGGCCTCTTTCGTCGTGCCGCGGCCTGTCCGCGACACCACCGACTCTCGGGGCGGTCCATGAGGCCAGCAGGAGGCCCGCATGAGAGAGCTCTCATCCGGTGTCGGGCCGCGTGGTTAGGCTGCTGCGGTGAGCA
>NZ_LFKW01000004.1:0-48075 GCF_001040865.1 Cellulomonas sp. A375-1
GCGCGGCGGCCGCGGGGCCGGCCGCCTCATGCGCGGTGACCGCGGGCGTTGCTGCCTCGCGGGCGGCGGTCTCGTGCGCCTCCGCGGCTGCCGGGTGGGTCTGCGTCACGGTCACGACTGCGCGGGTGCGTAGAGCGCGACGGCGAGCGCGTCGAGGACGTCCGCGGTGCGCGGCCCGAACGAGAGCACCGCGGAGTCGGCCATGTCGATGATGCGCCGGCTCTGGCCCGCGGGCGTGCTCGCGACGGCGGGCAGCGTCTCGAGCAGGCCGTCGACGCCGCCCACCGACGCCAGCCCGTCGGACATGACGAGCACGACGTCGGGCTCGGCCTTGACGATGCCCTCGTCGGTCACGGGCTTCATGCCCTGCCAGCCGATCTCCCCGGCGACGTCGACCGCACCGAGCGCGTCGATGAGCGAGTCCGTGCCCGAGCCCTCGCCGAACAGGTAGTAGACGCCGGCCTGGCCGCGCACGTAGAGGAACACGATCCGCAGCCGCTCGGACTCCTGCTCGGGTGCGATCGCGGCGATCTCGGCGATCTTCGCCGTCACGGCGTCGTCGGTGCGCTGCGCGAGAGCCGCACCGGCCTCGGGTACGCCGAGCGCGTCCGCGACCTGCGTGATGAGGTCACCGACGCCGTCGACCGACCGGTGCGAGTCGACCACGACGACCGGGATGCCCGCGTCGCGCATCTGGAGCACGACGTCCCACGGGCCCAGGCTCGTGTCGGTGAGGATCACGGTCGGTGCGAGCTCGAGGATCGCCTCGGCGGACAGCTCGTGCCCGTTCGCCGTGACCAGCGGCTTGTCCTTGATCTCCGCGAACGCGGAGGAGGTGTCGCGTCCGACGACGCGGTCCCCCAGGCCGAGCTCGTAGACGATGCGGGAGACAGTTCCGTACACGTCGAGCGCGAGGATGCGGCTCGCGTCGCTCACGGTGACCGCTGTGCCTTGCACGTCGGTGACGGTGACGGGCAGCGCGGGCTCGGGGTCGTCCGCGACGGGCCGGACCGCGGCGTCCGCGACGACCGCGGTCGCGGGGCCCGTGAGCGTCTTGGGTGCCGCCGCCGGCTCCACGTCGGCGAGGCGCGTGCCGCCGCCGGCCGTGACGTCGTGGTCGTCGGCCGCCGTCGCGCCGCCGCATCCGGCGAGCGCCAGGACCAGCACGAGCGTCGCGACGAGAGCGCGGGCCGGGCGCGCGACAGGCATGGCTGGTCGACCTCCGTGCTGAGGGACGGGGTGAGACCCCGTGGACCCCGCCATCCTAGCCGCGCAAAGGTTAGGCTCACCTACCTTCCGCAAGCGGCCTTGGTCACACGTCCAGCGGCGCGCGACGTGCTACGGCAGGTCAGCCCTGGTCGAGGGCGAGCAGGTCGTCGACGGTCTCGCGCCGCAGCAACGTGCGCACCTCGCCGCCGCGCACCGCCACGACCGGCGGGCGCGTCAGGAGGTTGTAGTTCGACGCCATCGACCGCCCGTAGGCGCCCGTCGCCGCGACGGCCAGCAGGTCGCCCGCACGCACGTCGCCCGGCAGCTGCACCTCGTGCACGACGACGTCGCCCGACTCGCAGTGCTTGCCGACCACGCGGGCCAGCACCGACGGCGCCGACGAGAGCCGCCCGACGACCTCGGCGTGGTACCGCGCGCCGTACAGCGCCGGCCGGATGTTGTCGCTCATCCCGCCGTCCACGGACACGTACAGGCGCTCGGTCTCGTCGTCCACGCGCACGGGCTTGACGGTCCCGACGGTGTACAGCGTGAGCCCGGCCGGACCGACGATCGCGCGCCCGGGCTCGATCGAGAACCGCGGCAGCGGCGTCCCGAGCTCGGCGGCGGCCGCCGCGACCGACGCGGCGACGTCCTTCGCGATCCGGTCGGGGTCGAGCGCGACGTCGCCCGGCAGGTAGGCGATGCCGTACCCGCCACCCAGGTCGACCTCGTCGACGAGCACCCCGGTGCGCTCGGCCAGCGCCGCGCGCAGAGAGAGCACCACGCGCGCGGCGACCTCGAACCCCGACGGGTCGAGGATCTGCGAGCCGATGTGCGAGTGGATGCCCAGCAGGTGCAGCTCCGGGTGGGACAGCACCGCGAGCAGCGCGGTCATCGCGGGCGAGTCGCCGTCGCCGTGCGCCGCGACCGACAGGCCGAACTTCTGGTCCTCGTGCGCGGTCGAGATGTACTCGTGGCCTCCCGCGTGCACGCCGGTCGTCACGCGCACCATCACGGGCGCGGGCGCTCCCCCACGGGCCCGGACGAGCGCCGCGAGCCGCTCGATCTCCACGAGCGAGTCGACGATGATCCGTCCCACGCCGTGCTCGAGGGCGAGGGCGAGCTCGTCGTCGGACTTGTTGTTGCCGTGCAGGCCGAGGTCCGCACCCGGCACGCCCGCGCGCAGCGCGACCGCGAGCTCGCCGCCGGACGCGGTGTCCACCCGCAGACCCTCGTCGTGCACCCACCGCGCGACCGCGACCGACAGGAACGCCTTGCCCGCGTAGTACACGTCGACACCCGCGCCGACCTCGGCGAACGCCGCGGCGAACGCGCGGCGGTAGCCCGCGGCACGCGCGCGCAGGTCCGCCTCGTCGAGCACGTAGGCGGGCGTGCCGACCTCCGCGGCGAGCCGCGCGGCCGGGACCCCGGCTACGACGAGCGCGCCCTCGTCGTCCCGTGCGACGCCCGTCGACCAGGGCTCACCCGGAATGCTCGTGCTCACATCCGCTCCGGCGCGCTCACGCCGAGCAGGCCGAGACCGTTGGCGATCACCTGACGCGTCGCGTCGTTGAGCCACAGCCGCGTGCGGTGCACGTCGCTGACCTCCTCGTCGCCGAACGGCGTGACCCGGCGGCGCCCGTACCAGGTGTGGTACGCGCCGGCGAGCTCCTCGAGGTAGCGCGCGACGCGGTGCGGCTCCCGCAGGTTCGCGGCCTGCGCGACGACCCGCGGGAACTGCGCGAGCTCGCCCAGCAGCACCGACTCGGACTCGTCGTCCAGCAGGCTCGCGTCGAAGCCGTCCTCGCGGCGGACCCCCGCGTCGGCCGCGTTGCGGCCCACGTTCACGGTCCGGGCGTGCGCGTACTGGACGTAGTAGACGGGGTTCTCGTTCTTGGCGCTGGCCAGCAGGTCGAGGTCCAGGTCGATCGCGCTGTCGGCCGACGAGCGCGCGAGCGAGTAGCGCGCGGCGTCCACGCCGACCGCGTCGACGAGGTCGTCGATCGTCACGACCGTCCCCGCACGCTTCGACATGCGCACCGGCTGCCCGTCGCGCACCAGGTTGACGAGCTGGCCGATGAGGATCTCCAGGTTGACGTCCGGGTCGTCGCCGAACGCCGCCGCGACCGCGCGCATGCGACCCACGTACCCGTGGTGGTCCGCGCCGAGCATCATCACGACGCGGTCGAACCCGCGCTCGCGCTTGTCGAGGTAGTAGGCGATGTCGCCCGCGATGTACGCGGCCTCGCCGTCGGACTTGATGACGACGCGGTCCTTGTCGTCGCCGAAGTCCGTGGTGCGCAGCCACGTCGCGCCGTCGGCGTCGAACACGTGGCCCAGCTCGCGCAGGCGCGCGACGGCCCGCTCGACCGCACCGGACTCGTGCAGCGAGTCCTCGTGGAAGTACACGTCGAAGTCCACGCCGAACTCGTGCAGCGACTTCTTGATCTCGGTGAACATCAGCTCGACGCCACGCGCGCGGAACGCTTCGAGGGCCTCGTCGTCGCCGAGCGTGGTCGGGTCCGGCTCGCCTGCCGCGAGCGCGTCCGCGACCACCTGGTCGGCGATCTCGGAGATGTACTGGCCGCCGTAACCGTCCTCGGGGGCCTCCTCGCCCCGGGCCCGCGCGACGAGCGAGCGCGCGAACCGGTCGATCTGCGCACCGTGGTCGTTGAAGTAGTACTCCCGCGTGACCTGCGCACCCGCGGCCTGCAGGACGCGCGCGAGCGAGTCCCCGACCGCCGCCCAGCGCACGCCGCCGATGTGCAGCGGACCCGTCGGGTTCGCCGAGACGAACTCGAGGTTGACGGTGTGCCCCGCCTCGGCCTCGTTGCGGCCGTAGGCCGGGCCCGCCTCGACGACCGTGCGCGCGAGCTCGCCCGCGGCGGCGGTGTCGAGCCGGATGTTGAGGAAGCCGGGGCCGGCGATCTCGACGGCCGCGATGCCGGCCGTGGCGCCCAGGCGCCGCGCGAGCTCCTCGGCGAACGCACGCGGGTTCATGCCCGCCTTCTTCGCGAGCTGCAGCGCGACGTTCGTCGCCCAGTCCCCGTGCTCGCGCTGGCGGGGTCGCTCGATGTGCACGTGCGCCGGGAGATCGGCGGGGGCGAGAGCGAACGTACCGTCGGCGACGGCCGCCGCGAGGGCGTCCGCGAGGGCCTGGGAGAGCTGGTCGGGAGTCACCGGTCAAGCGTAGGGGAACGCCCGGCCCTCTCCGCCGCGGCGTCCGGCTCCCCGAGGACCTCGGGCCGGCACGCGCGCCGCGCCGCGACGAGCAGCACGACGAGCAGGGCCAGCAGCACCAGCAGCGCGGCGTCCCAGCTGCCCGTCGCGTCGTACAGCAGCCCGATGCCGATCGGCCCGAGCGCCGCGAGCGCGTACCCGACGCCCTGCACCATGCCCGAGAGCACGACCGCGAGCGCGGGGGTCGCGGTGCGCAGCCCGATCAGCGCGAGCAGGATCGGGAACGTGCTGGGGCCGAGGCCGAGCAGCACCATCCACACCACGGTGCCGTGCGCGGGGGCGAGCAGCAGACCGAGATACCCGACGGCCCAGCACGCCACGAAGGCGACGACGAGCGGGAACGGCGAGCGCATGCGCCCGGCCAGCACCGGTGCGACGAGCGACGCGGGCAGGCCGAGGATCGCGAACAGCGCGAGCCACCGGCCGCCGACCTCCGTGCCCAGGCCCGCGTCGGCGAGGATCTCCGGGAGCCACGCGAACACCGTGTACGTGCCGAGCGAGTTCATGCCGAACGTGACCGCCATCGCCCAGGCGAGCGACGAGCGCCAGACCAGGCGCGTCGCACCGTCGCCCGCGCGGGCCGTCAGCGCACTCGCGGCCGGACCCGGCGATCGTCGGACGAGCTCGCGCAGGTGCGCACGCGCCGCGACGGACCGCACGATCACCACGACCCACGGCACCGCCGCCGCGACGCCGACCGCCGCCCACACCCCGACCGACCACCGCCACCCCGCGGCCTGCGCGAGCGGCAGCGCGACCAGCGGCGGCACCGCGGTGCTCACCGAGAGCGCGACCGAGTACGCCGCGGTCACCACCCCGATGCGGTCGGGGAAGTAGCGCTTGACGAGCGGCGGGAGCAGCACGTTGCCCATGCCCATGCCCGCGAGCGCGAGCATCGACCACGCGAGGAACGCGGGCGCGGTCGTCGCGTTCGCCCGCAGCACCTCGCCGGTCGCCGACAGCAGCAGCGCCGCGACCATCGTCGGCTCGAGCCCGAGGTGCCGTGCCACGGGCGTGGCCAGCGAGCCGAAGAGGGCGAAGGACAGGACCGGGATGGTCCCCAGCAGGCCGATCTGCGCCGACGTCAGCGCCACGTCCTCGCGCATGACGTCGATCAGCGGCGAGACGGCGGCGACCGCGATCCGCAGGTTCAGACCCACCAGGACGATGCCGGCCAGGACGACGAGGCGGCCGCGCCAGGGCGCGGGCTCGGCAGGACGGGACGGCACAGCACTCCGCGGGGTGAAGGAAGGACGAGGGCGACGGGCAGGTCTGGCGGGCGGACGGCTCGCTCGTGTTGACTGCACGGCATGCCCGCACACGGAGGCCCTTCGGCGATCACGCGTCGGACCGGTCTGATCGATTCGACCGTACAGGAGCTGCACGCGCGGATCGCGAGCGGTGAGTGGGCCGTGGGCGCCCGCATCCCGCCCGAGCCACAGCTCGTCGAGCTGCTCGGCGTCGGGCGCAACACGGTGCGCGAGGCCGTGCAGTCCCTGGTCCACGCCGGCCTGCTCGAGCGACGCCAGGGCTCGGGCACGTACGTGCTGTCGTCGTCCGAGCTCGCCGCGTCGATGGGCCGCCAGATCGCCGACGCCCGCCAGCGCGACGTCGTCGAGGTGCGCCGCGCGCTCGAGATCGAGGCCGCGCGCCTGGCCGCACGCCGCCGCACCGCGCTCGACGCGAGCACGCTCCTCGAGCGCCGCGACGAGCGCGCGGTGGCCTACGTCTCGGGCGACCTCGACGCGATGGTCGAGACCGACCTCGCGCTGCACCGCACGATCGTGCGGGCAGCGGGCAACCCGGTGCTGCTCTCGCTGTACGAGAACCTCATCGACGCGATCGGCGAGAACATCCGGTTCAACTTCGTCACCGACTACCACGGGCAGACCGCGCACGACACGCTCATCGAGGCGATCGTCGCGGGAGACGCGGCCAAGGCGGTCCTGGAGACCACGGCCTACCTCTCGGCCCTCCTGGGCGAGTCCCCCTGACGCGCTGGGTCGCTGTCTCTCCTCCTCGGCGAACCAGGGGCTGCTCAGGCCAACGCGCGCGCGGGACTGAGCAGGCGCTGGGTCGGCGAGGTGGGTGGGGTGGCGAGGTGCAGGGTGGAGAGGGGCGGGGTGGAGAGGGGTCGGGTTCGGGCTGGTAGGCTCGCTGGCCGATGCATCCGTGCATCTCGGCGCCCGTAGCTCAGTGGATAGAGCGTCTGCCTCCGGAGCAGAAGGTCGAAGGTTCGAATCCTTTCGGGCGCACCACGCGAGGCCGTGCTGCAGCAGCAGCGCGGCCTTCGTCGTCTCCACGGCCCCGTCAGCACGGCGGTTCACGGCTGTCTCAGCGAGAGTGGAGCACAGCTCGCCGACCTGCAGCCGACCGGCGTCGAGGTGGTCGAATGCCGCGGCGTCGCCGCACCCGCGCGTGCGCCTGCCCCTGCCGACGGGGCCCCGCCGCGGGTACCGTGACCGCACGGTCCGTGCACGGCCCGGTCCGTACGGCAGGGTTCGACGACGACGGAGGTCAGGTGCACCACGTCGCGGTGTTCGCGCTCGCAGTCGGCGCCGTCCTGGTCGCGGCGGTGTGCCGGCGCCGCGGCTGGCCGGCTCCGCTGGTCGTCGTGGCGGTCGCGCTGCTCGTCTCGCTCATCCCCGGCGTCCCGCGGTACGAGGTCGAGCCGGAGCTGCTGCTCGAGTTCGTCCTGCCGCCGCTGCTCTACTCCGCCGCGCTGTCCTCGTCGTACCGCGACTTCCGCGCGTCGCTGAACTCGATCACCCGCCTCGGCGTCGGGCTCGTGATCGTCACGGCACTCGCGGTCGCGCTCACGTTCTCGCTGCTCGACGACGTGTCGGTCGCCGCCGCGCTCGTGCTCGGCGCGGTCGTCGCCCCGCCGGACGCCGTCGCCGCGGCCGCCGTCGGCCGGCGCCTCGGCCTCCCCCGGCGCGTGATGACGCTGCTGTCCGGCGAGAGCCTCATCAACGACGCGACCTCGCTCACGCTCTACAAGGTGGCGCTGGCGGGCGTCGCGAGCGGCGCGTGGGCGCTCGGTGCCGGGCTGGCGACGTTCGCGATGGCGGTGGTCGCGGGCGTGGGCACGGGGCTCGTCCTCGCCTTCGTCGTGCACCAGGTCCGCATGCGGCTCGACGACCCGGTCGTCGCCTCCGCGGTCGGCCTCATGACCCCGTTCGCCGCGTACTGGGGTGCCGAGGCCCTCGCCGGGTCGGGCGTGCTCGCCGTCGTCGCCGCGGGCCTGTACCTCGGCCACACGTCGCCGCGCGCGGGTTACGCGACCCGACTGTTCGAGGAGCCCATCTGGTCGACGCTCGACCTGGTGCTCGAGTCGTTCACGTTCGCGCTGATCGGCATGCAGCTGCCCTGGGTCGTCCGCGACGTCGTCGACTCCGACCAGGGGTTCGCGCACGGGCTGACCGTCTCGCTCGTCGTCCTCGTCGTCGCGCTGCTCGTGCGGCCCGTCTACATCTTCGCGACCACGTGGTTCGACGACATCCGCCTGCCCGGCTCCCACCGACCGGAACGCGACTCGCTGAGCGCACGCGAGTCGGCCGTGGTCTCGTGGGCCGGCATGCGCGGCGTGGTGACGCTCGCCGCCGCCGCAGCCATCCCCGCGACCATGGACGGAGCGCCGTTCGAGCACCGCGCGACCATCCAGCTGGCCGCCTACACCGTCGCGCTCGGCACGCTCCTGCTGCAGGGCCTCACGCTGCCGTGGGTGATCACGCGGCTCGGGGTCGGCTCCGCGCAGGAAGATGCCGCGGACGCCAAGCAGGAGGCCGCGATGCGCGTCGCGACCGCCGAGGCCGTGCAGCGCTACTTCGAGGAGCAGCGCCCCCAGCTCGCGGCGACCATGGGCGACGAGCGCGCGCAGCAGGTCGTGGAGCGGCTCTCGGCGGGCTGGCGTGCGCGGGCGGCGGCCGCCGCCGTGATGCTCGACCCGGACAGCGCCGACGACCTGGGGCTCGACCCGGAGGCTGTACGGGGCCCCGCCCGCGGGCTCGACGTGCTCGCGGCCCGTGGCAAGTCGTCGGCCGACGCCGGTCGCCGCATGCAGTCCGTCCGCCGTTCCGTGATCGCGGCGCAGCGCGAGGTGCTCATGCACCACCGCGACGCGGGCGACCTGGACGAGGTCGTGATGCGGCGCATGATGCGCGAGCTGGACCTCGAGGAGGAGTCGCTCGCGTCGTCGTGGGTCTCACGCCTGCGCGACTGAGGTCCCGGGCTTCCCCGGCGGCTGAGGGCCCCGTCAGGCAGGACCCAGGTCCCTGCTGAGGGCCGCGCGTGGCCAGGTGATTCGTCCTGCACGACCCGGAAGGACTTTCATCCCACCACTTGTCGGGGACGCGTCCCTAGCGTCGAGGTGTCGGTTCGGACGGAGCTCCAGCACCCCGCCCGGTCCACCGATTCCACCCGACCTGGGAGCTTCCGTGACCACCACCAGCACGCCCCGCCCCTCCAAGAACCGCAAGGCCGACGCCCCGGCGCCGGCGCTCGCGGTGCAGTCCGACGAGCAGGTCCACGCCGCGATCGACGAGCTCGTCGCGAACGCGACCAAGGCGCTCGCGCAGTTCGAGTCGATGACGCAGGAAGACGTCGACCGCTTCGTGAAGAAGGGCGCGGTCGCTGCGCTCGACCAGCACGGCCACCTCGCGAAGCTCGCGGTCGACGAGACCGGGCGCGGCGTGTTCGAGGACAAGGCCGTGAAGAACATCTTTGCGTGCGAGCACGTCACGAACTCGATGGCGAACCTCAAGACGGTCGGCGTCATCAACGTCGACGACCTGAACGGGATCACCGAGATCGCCGAGCCCGTCGGTGTCATCGCCGGCATCACCCCGGTGACGAACCCGACGTCGACCGCGATCTTCAAGTCGCTGATCTCGCTCAAGACGCGCAACCCGATCATCTTCGCGTTCCACCCGAACGCGCAGCAGTCCTCGATCGCCGCGGCCCGGACCGTGCGCGACGCCGCGGTCGCCGCCGGCGCCCCCGAGCACTGCATCCAGTGGGTCGAGGCCCCGTCGCTGACCGCGACGAGCGTGCTGATGAACCACTCCGGTGTCGCGACGATCCTGGCGACCGGCGGCAACGCCATGGTCAAGGCCGCCTACTCGTGCGGCAAGCCGGCCCTCGGCGTCGGCGCGGGCAACGTCCCCGCGTACGTCGAGAAGAGCGCGAAGCTCGCGCGGGCGATCAACGACATCGTCCTGAGCAAGGCGTTCGACAACGGCGTGATCTGCGCGTCGGAGCAGGCCGCGATCATCGACGACGAGATCTACGACGCCGCGATGGCCGAGTTCGCCAAGCTGCACGCCTACCGCACCACGCCCGAGGAGAAGGCCAAGCTCGAGCGCTTCATCTTCGGCGTCGAGGCCGGTGGCGAGAACTGCGCCGGTGCCAAGCTCAACCCGACCGTCGTCGGCAAGTCGCCGGTCTGGATCGCGGAGCAGGCGGGCTTCACCGTCCCCGCGGACACCTCGATCATCCTCGCCGAGGTCTCCGGCGTCGGCCCGCACGAGCCGCTGACGCGCGAGAAGCTGTGCCCCGTCCTGGCCGTGCTGCACGCCGCCTCCACGGAGGAGGGCTTCGCCCTCGCCGAGAAGATGGTCGAGTTCGACGGCCTCGGTCACTCGGCCGCGATCCACACGCGGGACGACGCGCTGACGGTCGAGTTCGGCAAGCGGGTCAAGGCCATCCGCGTCATCTGCAACGCGCCCTCGTCGCTCGGCGGCATCGGCGACATCTACAACGCCTTCATCCCCTCGCTGACCCTCGGTTGCGGCTCCTACGGCCACAACTCGGTCTCGAACAACGTCTCGGCGGTGAACCTCATCAACGTCAAGCGCGTCGGTCGTCGCAACAACAACCTGCAGTGGTTCAAGGTTCCGGCGAAGACCTACTTCGAGCCCAACGCGATCCGGTACCTCGCCGACATGGCCGACGTCGAGCGCGTCACCATCGTCACCGACACGACGATGACGACCCTCGGCTTCGTCGACAAGGTCCTCGACGTCCTGCACCGCCGTGGCAACAACGTGGCCGTCCAGATCATCGACGAGGTCGAGCCCGAGCCGTCCGTGCGCACCGTGCAGAAGGGCGCCGCGAACATGCGGCACTTCCAGCCGGACACGATCATCGCGCTCGGTGGCGGCTCGCCCATGGACGCTGCGAAGGTCATGTGGCTGCTGTACGAGCACCCGGAGATCAACTTCTCCGACCTCAAGCAGAAGTTCTTCGACGTCCGCAAGCGCGCGTTCAAGTTCCCCGTCCTGGGTGACCTGGCCAAGCTCGTCTGCATCCCGACGACGTCGGGCACCGGCGCCGAGGTCACGCCGTTCGCCGTCATCTCCGACCCCGACGCGGGCAAGAAGTACCCGCTCGCGGACTACGCGCTGACGCCGACCGTCGCGATCATCGACCCGGTCCTGACCTCGAAGATGCCGCGCTCGCTCGCCGCCGACTCGGGCTTCGACGCCCTGACGCACGCCACCGAGGCGTACGTGTCGGTCTACGCGAACGACTTCACCGACGGCATGGCGCTGCAGGCGATCCGCCTCATCTTCGAGAACCTCGCGCAGTCCGTGAACGGCGACCCGGCCGACCCGGCCACGCAGGACGCGCGGGAGAAGATGCACAACGCGGGCACGATCGCCGGCATGGCGTTCGGCAACGCGTTCCTGGGCATCGTGCACGCGATGGCGCACGTCGTCGGCTCGACCTACCACCTGGTCCACGGCCGCACGAACGCCACGCTGCTCCCCCACGTCATCCGCTACAACGGCACCGTCCCGACGAAGCTCACGAGCTGGCCCAAGTACGAGAGCTACGTCGCGCCGGAGCGGTTCCAGGCGATCGCGCAGATGCTCGGCCTGCCGGCCTCCACGCCGGCCCAGGGTGTCGAGTCCTACGCGATGGCGGTGGAGTCCCTGCGGTCGAAGGTCGGCATCCCGGCCTCGTTCCAGGCCCAGGGCGTCGACGAGCAGGAGTTCCTCTCGCGGCTCGACGAGGTCGCCATGGGTGCCTACGAGGACCAGTGCGCCCCCGCCAACCCGCGGATGCCGATGATCGACGACATGAAGGACATCATGACCGCGGCCTATTACGGCACGTCGCTGGAGGACGTCCGAGGCCGCAAGAGCGGGCAGGAGGGCTGACCACCTCCGGCGGGCTCCCACGGCTCTGAGCCACTGGTAGAGCCCCGCCCGCTCGCGACGCCCCGTCCGGCTCATCCCTCGCCGGACGGGGCGTCGACCTTTTCCCCCGCACCCCGGGCGCGCTCCTTGCGCCCGGGGTGCGGGTCGCGGCAGCCCGGCCCGGCTGCGCAGCGCGGCTCGGACGTTCGTCCACAGCCTCGTGGAACCCGCCCCGGCGGGCCGTCCGATTTGGGTAAGTTCGCGGCCGTGCACATGACGCCGACGAACGTGACCCTCGCCGAGCACCCGGTTCGCCGCAGACCCGGGCAGTCTCGCCGCCGCGCGCTCTGGACCGGCACGACCGCGCTCGCTCTGGTCGCGGTGCTGGCCGCCTGCACGGGCGACACCCCTGCCCCTCCGTCCGCGTCCGCCACGGCCACGGCCACGAGCGCCCCGACCGCGAGCGCCGCACCGACGCCGTCGGCGACACCCACGCCCACCTCGCTCCCGAGCGCGTCGGACGACTTCTCCTCGATCGACCTCACCGTGCCCCCGCCGCGCCCGGACGCCCTCGACGCACCCCCGAGCAAGGAAGCCGCCGCCGAGATCGCCGAGTACTTCCTGCTGCTGTTCTCGTACGCAGCGGCAACGCACGATCTCACGGCGTTCAGGGAGCTCTCGTACAACGACTGCGGCTACTGCAACCGGGTGCTGGAGACGCTGGGCGAGTACGAGGCAACCGGGGTCACGACGGAGGGCGGCGCGATCATCGTGCACGAGACCGCCGTTGAAGAAGGCCGCCGCGGATCGTTCACGGTCGCCGTCACGTTCGATCAGCAGGCGTCGAGGGAGGTCGAGTCCACCGGTTCCGTCCTTGCTTCGGATCCCGGCGCACGAGGCCGCGTGCACAAGATCCAGGTGCTGTGGAGCGACAGCGCCTGGCGCGTGATGGCGGTGCTCGACGCGTGAGGCTTCGGACTTTCGCTCGTCAGTCGGTTGCAGTCGCGGTCCTCGCCGCAGCGGCGAGTCCGTTTGCGCTCCCGGCACAGGCTCTGAGCACGATCGGGGAGGCCAGGGACACCGGCATGTTCGTCCGGGCCAGCGACGCGACGGCTGGCATCAGCGCCTACGAGGCAGATCCTGACGCCGGCGCTTACGTGTGGAAGCGGGACCTTCCGTGCTGGAGCCGGTACCCCGAGATCGACCGGGACTCGAACGAGGCGTGCTGGGGCGGTTCGGCGATCCAGCACGACCCGCCCGTGTGCGAGGACGGCACGCCCCTGCTGCCGATCTGGCGCCGGCTGCGCACGGAGGAGACGTGGTACCTCCAGGTCGGGTGGCACTGCCCGGAGGACCTGATCCCGCGCATGACGCAGGAGGACTTCAGGCGGATGACGATCCCCGCCGCGCCCGCGCGCATGCAGCCCGACAGCGGTCCGGTGCTGGTGAACAAGAAGACGATCGTCTACACCGAGACCGGGGTGCAGACGCTCCGCACCGATCTGCTGGGCTACGGCGTCGACATCGAGGCGACTCCCGTGTCGTACGCGTGGGACTTCGCCGACGGGCAGCCACCCGTGGTCACGACGTCACAGGGGCACCCCTTCCCCGACCACGACGTGTTCAGCACGTACTTCCGTCCCGGCACGGCCCGGATCACCCTGACGACGACGTGGACCGGTCGCTACCGGGTGGACATCGACCCGCTGCACAAGTGGCGCGAGATCGACGGCCACGCGTTCACCACGTCCGCCACACCCGACTTCGAGATCGTCGAGCTGCGCGGGCGCCTCGTCCGATGACCCGTACCGGACGACCGCCCAGCCAGGTCGTCGACCTGTCCATGGAGGAGTGGTGGCCGAGGTTGCGTCGGCGGCCCAGGTCGGGGACGGTTTGCCGATGACCTCGACGCACCCTGACCGTCGCCCCCGCGCGCTCGTCGCCGCTGTCAGCGCCGCCGTGGGCGTCGCCCTGGCCGTGTCGGGGTGCGACGCGGCGGACGACGCACGCCAGGGGTTGGACGACGCGAAGTCGCAGGCCCAGACACAGCTCGACAAGGCCCGCGCGGCGATCGACGACCTGCAGGGGTCGGTCGCGGACGCGCGCGAGAAGGCCGACGACGTCCGCCAGCAGATCGCCGAGCTCGCGCCGGAGAAGAAGAAGGACGCCCAGGCCGCCGTCGACGAGGCCAGCGCCGCGCTCGAGGACGCGAAGGCAGCGGTCGCGAAGAGCGGCGACGACGCGTCCGCGGAGGCGAAGAAGGCGCTCGAGGACGCCCGCGCGCGCGTCGACGACGCCAAGAAGGCTCTCGACGACGCGGCCGCGAACGCCGGAGGGTCGGCCGCCGACGGGCTGAGCAGCCTGGCCGACGAGCTCCAGGGCGTCGCCGAGGACCTGCGAGCGGCGTCGGGCTCCTGACGACCGTCGCCCGGGGATGGCGCCCGAACGGGTGATTTCGCAGCCGCTCGGTGCGGGATGTTGTACCTGCGCCGCTCGGTGCCGATCTTGATGGACATGGCAGTCCGTCGAGCGATCCGTCGCCACCACGTCGAGTGGTGGGTCGTTGCCGCGTGGTCGTCGCTCGCGCTCGTCGTCGTCGCGGGCCTCGCCGCCGCCGCCGGCACGTTCTGACCCGAGCTCCGAGTCCGGGCGCCGCCACGGGGCCGCGGAGGCAGACACCCGGACGCACGTCGCAGGACCGCCCCCTACTCTCGGGTCCCATGCACGGATCTCGATGGGTCGACGTCGCCCGCGCCGCCAACCTGCTCGGCGCGGACGGCCAACCACGCGCGACGATCTTCGCGGAGATGTCCGCCCTGGCGCAGGCCACGGGTGCGGTGAACCTCGGGCAGGGGTTCCCTGACGTCGACGGGCCGGAGTCGGTCGCTCGCGTCGCCGCCGACGCGATCGCCGCGGGCGTCAACCAGTACCCGCCGGGCCCCGGCATCCCGGAGCTGCGCCAGGCGATCGCCGCGCACCAGGCGCGGCGGTACGGCATCGGGCTGGACCCCGACACCGAGGTGCTCGTCACGGCGGGAGCCACCGAGGCGCTCGCGGCCACGGTCCTCGCGCTCGCGGGGCCGGGCGACGAGGTGCTGACGCTCGAACCGTTCTACGACGCGTACGCGGCGGTCGTCGCGCTCGCGGGCGCCACGCACACGACCGCTCCCCTGCGCGCGACTCCCGACGGCTTCCGGCTCGACGAGCAGGCGCTCGTCGCCGCGTTCACGCCGCGCACGCGCCTCGTCGTCGTCAACACGCCGCACAACCCGACGGGTGCCGTGCTCACACGGGCCGAGCTCGAGCTCGTCGCGCGGCTCGCACGCGAGCACGACGCGCTCGTCGTGACCGACGAGGTGTACGAGCACCTCACGCTCGCCGGGCCGGACGGGACGCGTCCGGCGCACGTGCCGGTCGCGACTCTGCCGGGCATGGCGGAGCGGACGCTGACGATCTCGTCGGCCGGCAAGACGTTCTCGTTCACCGGCTGGAAGATCGGCTGGATCAGCGGCCCCGCGGCGCTCGTGGCGGCGGTGCGCACCGTCAAGCAGTTCCTGACGTACGTCAACGGCGCGCCGTTCCAGCCGGCGGTCGCGTTCGCCCTGTCCGACGAGGGCGTGGCCGCGTGGGTCGACGAGCTGGCGGCCTCGCTCGCGCGGCGCCGCGACCTGCTGTCCGACGGGCTGCGCACCGCCGGGTTCACGGTCGCACCGGCGCACGGCACGTACTTCGTCCTGGCGGACGCCGCGCCGCTCGGCTACGACGACGGCGCGGCGCTGTGCCGGGACCTGCCGCGGCTCTGCGGCGTGGTGGGCGTGCCCGTGAGCGCGTTCACGCGCCCGGGCTCGTCGGCCGACGAGGCGCTGCGCTCGTGGGTGCGCTTCACGTTCGTCAAGCGCGACGAGGTGCTGGCCGAGGCGGTCGACCGTCTGGCGCGACTGGGCAGCTGAGCCCGCTCGTCGAGCCGGCGCCGCCACCCTCGTCGGACGAGGACGCGCCGTGCGGGCTCAGCCCGTCCAGCCGCCGCCGCGGCGGTAGGCGGGGGTGGCCAGGGCCAGGACGAGCAGCGCGGCCGCCGCGGCGCCGACCATGACCGCGGCCATCGCGACCGCGTCGCCGCCCAGCAGCCCCGACAAGGGCGAGACGACACCGGAGATCGTGGCCTGCGTCGCGCCGATGACGGCCGCGGCGGTCCCGGCGATCTCGCCGTGCCGGCTGAGCGCGAGCGCGGACGCGTTGGGCGGCGCGAAGTTCACCATCGCCAGGACGAGCCACAGCATGACGAGGAGCACGGGCAGGCCGCCGACGCCGGTGATCGCGATGCCCAGCAGGCCGAGCGTGAGCGCCAGCGAGACGGGCAGCACCACGCGGATGATCCGGATGGGCGCGACCCGCCGCACGAGCGCGGCGTTGACCTGCGCACCCGCGACGAGCCCGATCCCGTTGAGCGCGAACAGCAACGAGAACTGGTGCGACGTGAGGCCGAACCCCTCCTGCAGGACGAACGGCGAGCCGACGACGTAGCTCATCAGCACGGCGTTGCCGAGCCCGGGCATGATCGCGAGCGCGACGAAGTGCCGGTCGCGCAGCAGCGTGCCGTAGCCCCGCAGGGCGGCGCGCAGACCGCCGTCGCGACGACGCTCCGCCGGGAGCGTCTCCGGCAGCCGCCGCCAGCACACGACCCACAGCGCCGCGCCGAACAGCCCGAGCGCGACGAACACCGCGCGCCAGCCGAACTCCCCGGCGATCAGCCCGCCGACCGACGGTGCGAACAGCGGCGCGATCCCGATGACGAGCATGAGCCGCGAGATCAGCCGCGACGCGTCGGCGCCGACGAACCGGTCGCGGATGACCGCCATCGCCACGACCGTGGCGGACGCGTTGAAGAAGCCCTGCAGCACGCGCAGCGCGATGAGCATCTCGACGCCCGTGACGACCGCGCACAGCAGCGACGTGACGATGTGCAGCGCGACACCGACCAGCACGGGCAGCCGACGGCCGAACCTGTCCGAGAGCGGACCGATGACGAGCTGGCCGACCGCACCGCCCAGCATCATCGCGCTCATGGTGAGCTGGGCCGCGGTCGCGGACGTGCCCAGGTCGCGGGCGACCTCGGGCAGTGACGGCAGGTAGATGTCGTTGGAGATCGCGGGCAGCGCGCACATCATGCCCAGCAGCAGCACGTACCGGGCGTCGGGGCGGTAGGTGCGCGCGGGTGCGGCGTCGGTGGGCACGCTCGGGGGCTGGGTGCGCTGGGCGGTGTCGGTCACGTGGCGTCTCGGTGTCGGGGTCGGAGGGCCGCCGGAGCATCCCGTCGACCGTCGCCGGCGGTCCGTCGTCGGCTGTCGCCCGCCCATGGTGACATCGCCGACCGCGCCCGCGCGAATCGATTCGACCTCGTGACCCGAACGCGTGTCGCCCATGACCACGGCTTGACCACGACGCGCGCGTTCCCGGGCCCTGCGGGCCTCGCGAGCCCGTGTCGGAGCCACCTGGCAGGGTGGGACGCATGTGTGGTCGCTACGCCTCCTTCCGGGAGGACCAGGCCCTGGCCGACGAGTTCGCGGTCGCCGTCGTCGCCGACGACGTGCGGCTGCTGCCGCCGTCGTGGAACGTCGCCCCGACCGACGGCGTGCGCATGGTCGTCGAGCGCGCCGACCGCGAGACCGGCGAGATCACCCGCCAGCTGCGCCTCGCGCGGTGGGGCCTGGTGCCGTCGTGGGCCAAGGACCCGTCGGTCGGCAACCGGATGATCAACGCGCGCGTCGAGAGCGTCGCGGACAAGCCCGCGTTCGCACGCCCGTTCGCGCAGCGCCGCGCCCTCATCCCCGCCGACGGCTACTACGAGTGGCGCAAGCCCAGCCCGGACGCCGCCGCGGGCCGCAAGCAGCCGTACTACATCCACCCGTCCGACGGCTCACTCGTCGCGCTGGCCGGGCTCTACGAGTTCTGGCGGGACCCGAGCAAGGCCGACGACGACCCGGACCGCTGGCTCGTCTCGACCACGATCCTCACGCGGCCCGCGAGCGAGCCCCTCGCATTCATCCACGACCGTCAGCCGGTGATGCTCCCGCACGCCGCGTGGGACGCATGGCTGGACCCCGCCGTGGACGCGGCGGGCGCACGCGACCTGCTCGCCGCCGACCCTCCCGCGCTCGAACCCACGCCAGTGCGCCCCCTGGTCAACGCGGTCCGCAACAACGGCCCCGACCTGCTCGTCCCCGACCCGTCGCCGGACGACGAGAGCACCTGAGGTCGACGCGCGCCCTGCGCACGGCCGGTCGGGTGTGTCCGATCAGCGATAGACGTCAGGCGGGGTGGCGAGGAGCTGGACCGGGGTCACGGAGCCCAGGCCCTGAAGCTCGCGTGGCGGCTGCTCGACGAGCGAGAACCGCGGGTCGCCGCGCAGCGCCGCGGCCGTCGCGACGTCGGTCAGCACGCTCGACGGGTCCGCGATGTCGGTCAGGCGCGCCGCGAGGTTCACCGACGGCCCGAACACGTCCCCGAACCGCGACAGCACACGGCCCCACACGAGCCCGACGCGCACGGGCGTCACGCCGCGTGCGCCCTCGGCCAGTCCGCCGGTGCCCTGCGCGGACGTCACGTCGAGCTCGCGACCGAGCCGCTCGGCGAGCCCGAGGGCCACCAGCGCACCCGACTGCGGGGTGTCGGCGACGAACAGCACCGCGTCGCCGATCGTCTTGACGACCCGGCCACCGCCGGCGGTCACGACGTCACGCGCGGCGGCCTCGAAGCGCTGCACGAAGTGCGACAGGTCGGTCGACCCGAGCCCGGCGGTGCGCCGCGTGAACGAGACCATGTCGGCGAACCCCACGGCACGCGCGAGCGGCAGCGCACCGGGTTCCTCACCGGTCCGGCCGATCTCGCCGAACTCGGCCGCGTAGCGGCCGGCGATCGCGGCGAGCTGCCGACGGTAGGAGTGCACCAGCTGGGCCTCGAGCACGGGGGCGAGGTCCGCGAGCCGGTCCAGGACGAGCAGGCGCGCGGTCGCGTCGTCGAGCTCGTAGCGCGAGGCCATGTCCTCGACGAGCGCCTCGACCTGCCACAGCGCGAGGCGGTCCGACGTGTGCCCGAGCGCGCGAGTCAGGGTGATGACGGTGGTGAGGTCGAGCCCGTGGTCCCGCACGAGCGACGCGGCGCGCTCGACCGCGTCGGCGTCGTTCTCGGAGAAGTACTGGTCGTCGGGGTCCGCGTGCGGCAGGCCGAGCGTCGTCCAGAACCTGGTGACGAAGTCGAGCCCGATCCCGGCGCGCTCGGCGAGCTCGCGCGCGCTGTGCGTGCGGCCACCGCCGAGCAGGGTGGAGTCGATCTCCTCGACCGTGGTCTCGAGCACGGGGTGCCGCGCGGTCGCGTCGTCGCCCGGCACGTCGTCGCCGGACGCGTCGCCGCCGGATTCGTCGTCGAGAGGGACGTCGTCGAGGGGGTCGGGCACGGGTCGAGGGTAGTTCACGGGGTGGTGCGCAGGTGACGCACGTCACCGGCGAGCACCCGAACGGGGTCGCCCGCGGCGGGCCGCACGACGAGCGCGCCGTCGTCGTCCAGGCGTTCGGCGACCCCGGTGAGGACCGTGCCGCCCGGCAGGTCGACGGCGACCTGCGTCCCGAGCGTCGAGGTCACCGCGGCGACCTCGTCGGCCAGGCCGGACTCCCGTGCGGACCCGCCCGCCTGGTCCCAGCGCGTCTCGATCGCCTCGAGCGCCTCCACGAGCCCGACGAGCAGCCCGAGCCGGTCCACGTGCCGCGCGCCGGCGAGCTCGAGCGAGCCCGCCGACGGCACGGGGAGCTCGTCGACCGTCTGCAGCACGTTGAGACCGATCCCGACGACCGCCGCGGTGCTCCCGTCGGCGAGCGTCACGAGCTCGGTCAGGATCCCGCCGACCTTGCGGTACGGCCCCCAGCCGTCGACGGGGGTCGTCGCGGGGACGAGCACGTCGTTGGGCCACTTGAGCGTGGCCGCCACGCCCGCGGTCGCGCGCACGGCCGTCACGGCGCCGAGCCCGGCGAGCAGCGGCAGCCAGCCGTAGAGCTCGGGCGGCATGCGCAGCCGGACGACGAACGAGCAGGTCACCGCGGTCCCGGGCGGTGTCTCCCAGACCCGGTCCCGTCGGCCGCGCCCCGAGGCCTGGTGGTCGGCCACCAGCAGGCTGCGGTCCGGCCACGACGTCGCGTCGGCACGCAGGTCGCACGTGACGTCGAGGTTGGTCGACCCGGTCCGCGGCACGACCTCGACGCGCGCGAGCGGCCCCGCGGGCCGTTGCAGCAGCCCGCGCACCTCGTCGGGGTCGAGCGTGGGTCGCGCGTCGGTCGTCATGGCGCCATCCTCCCGCCATCCTCGCGCGGCCACCCGTCCGGGCGGTCGGTTGTGGGATGACGACGACGCGGCGCGCGCAAACCCGTCCGCGCCACGCACGCGCCTGGAGCCTTTCGACAACTAGCCTCGGTCGGGTGACGCAGACCGAAGCCGCCCAGGACGCGACCCGGGAGCCCCCCCGCACCACCGCCGGCAAGCTCGCCGACCTCGCCGACCGCCACGCCGCGCAGCGTGCCGCCGAGTCGACCGCCGTCGACAAGCAGCACGCACGGGGCAAGAAGACCGCCCGCGAGCGCATCGACCAGCTCCTCGACCCGGGCTCGTTCACCGAGATCGACGCGTTCGTGCGTCACCGGTCGACGAACTTCGGCCTCGACAAGAAGCGCCTGCCCGGGGACGGCGTCGTCGTCGGGCACGGCACGGTCGACGGCCGCCCGGTCGCGGTGTACTCGCAGGACTTCACGGTCTTCGGCGGGAGCCTCGGCGAGGTGCACGGCCAGAAGATCACCAAGGTCATGGACCTCGCGCTGCGCACGGGCGTCCCACTGATCGGGATCAGCGACGGCGGTGGCGCGCGCATCCAGGAGGGTGTCGCGGGCCTCACGCAGTTCGCGGAGATCTTCCGCCGGAACGTGGCCGCGAGCGGGGTCATCCCGCAGATCAGCCTGATCCTGGGCCCGTCGGCGGGCGGCGCGGTGTACTCCCCCGCGCTGACCGACTTCATCATCATGGCCGACGGCACGTCGAACATGTTCATCACCGGCCCGGACGTCATCCGCACGGTCACCGGTGAGGACGTGGGCTTCGAGGAGCTCGGCGGCGCGACCACGCACAACACGCGCTCGGGCGTCGCGCACTACCTGGCGTCCGACGAGGACGACGCGATCGACTACGTGCGCTCGCTGCTGTCGTACCTGCCGCAGAACAACCTCACGGACCCGCCGCTCTACCCGCACGAGACGGACCTGGCGCCGGGCGAGCACGACCTCGCGCTCGACACCCTCGTCCCGGACTCGGACAACCAGCCGTACGACATGCGCACAGTCGTCGAGGCGGTGCTCGACGACGGCGTACTTCTCGAGGTGCAGCCGTTGTACGCGGGCAACGTCCTCATCGGGTTCGGGCACGTCGAGGGTCATCCCGTCGGCATCGTCGCGAACCAGCCGCAGCAGATGGCCGGCACGCTCGACATCAACGCGGCTGAGAAGGCCGCACGGTTCGTGCGTACGTGCGACGCGTTCAACCTCCCGGTGCTCACGTTCGTCGACGTCCCCGGCTTCCTGCCCGGGACCGACCAGGAGTGGAACGGCATCATCCGCCGCGGTGCGAAGCTGATCTTCGCGTACGCCGAGGCGACCGTCCCGCTCGTCACCGTCATCACCCGCAAGGCGTACGGCGGCGCGTACATCGTCATGGGCTCCAAGCAGCTGGGCGCCGACGTGAACCTCGCGTGGCCGACCGCGCAGATCGCGGTCATGGGCGCGAGCGGTGCGGTCAACATCCTGCAGCGCGGCGCGCTGAAGAAGGTCGCCGACGAGGGAGGCGACGTCGAGGCCGAGCGCAAGCGGCTGACGAGCGAGTACGAGGACGCGATCGTCAACCCGTGGGACGCTGCGGACCGGGGGTACGTCGACGCCGTGATCGAGCCGTCGGCGACCCGCGCCGAGATCACCAAGGCTCTGCGGCTGCTGCGCACCAAGCGTGCGAGCCTGCCGCCCAAGAAGCACGGCAACATCCCGCTCTAGGACAGGACCCACGATGACGCACGAGCACGACGACCAGCACGAGCACGACGACCACGGGCACGACTCGGCGTCGCACGGGTCGGCGCCGCTCACCGCCGTCGACCCCGCCGGCCTGCACGCCGCGGTCGACGCGCTCGCCGCGACCCTGCACGAGTACGTCGACACGGCGATCGGGGTGCGCGCCGAGTTCGGCTCGTCCGAGGCCGACGAGGACCCCCGCATCCTGGCGCTCGAGGCGCGCGTGGGCACCCTCAACGCCGGCCTGTACGACGCGATCCACGACCGGCTCGGCATGCACAGCGACCTCACGGGCATGACCTGGCAGGACGACGACGAGGACGACGAGGACACCCTCGGCGACGACGAGGAGAGCGACGCGTTCCACGTCGGACTCGTCGTGGTGCGCACCCCGGCCGCGGGCGACCGCACGCTCGACTCCGCGCTCGACGTCGTCGAGGCAGGCGCCGCGGACATCACCCAGACGCTCGTCGAGGCGGGCTTCTCGGTGGTCGAGTGGGGTGTCGCGCGCGGCGCGCACGTCGTCCTGGGCGACGAGGACGACGACGAGGACGACGAGTGAGCGACGACACCCAGCTCCAGGTGGTGCGCGGCGCGCCCGACGACGTCGAGCTCGCCGCGCTCGTCGCGGGACTGATGGCCGCCGCGACCGCGGCACCGGCCGACCACCAGACGCACTCGTCGGCGTGGTCGGACCGGCGCCGCCAGCTCCGCCCGGAGCCGGGCCCCCCTCCGGGACCGGACTCCTGGCGCTGGAGCCTGCGGGGTTGACGCGTGCGGCGCCCCCTGCGCGCCGCACGCGCGCGACCTGTCATCCCCTAGACGTCCGAGCGGCCCGTTTGGTTGGGTCCGCCGCGCAAGTTTCTCCGTGGTTGCGGCGGGCTACTGAGCAGTAGGGTCGAGCGCATGCGTGAAACCACAGCCGTCGACGCCGTCGCCGAGAAGTACGTCGCCACCCTCGCCGCTCTCGATCCGCTCGCCGCGACCGAGATGGGCCTGCCCGGCCACGACCACGAGATGACCGACCTGTCCCCCGCCGGCCACGACGAGCGGGACGCCCACACGCGCGCGACGCTGCGCGAGCTCGACGCGCTCGAGCCCGCGGACGACGTCGACCGCATCACGCTCGCGGCGATGCGCGAGCGCCTGGGCCTGTACGTCGAGCTGCACGACGCGGGCGAGCACCTGCGCGACCTGAACAACATCGCGTCGCCCGTGCAGGGCCTGCGTGACGTGTTCGACATCATGCCGACGGGCGACATCGAGGCGTGGGAGAACATCGCGTCGCGCCTGACTGCCCTGCCCGCGACGATCGACGGCTACGTCGAGTCGCTGCGCGCGGGCGCCGCACGCGGCCTGGTCCCCGCCGCGCGTCAGGTCGCCGAGGGCGCCGACCAGGCGGCCGAGCTCGCGGCCGCCGACTCGTTCTTCACCTCGTTCGTGCACGGCGAGGCCGCCGCGGCCGCTCTCGACGACTCGTCGTCGTGCGCTCTCGTCCGCGCCGAGCTCGAGCGCGGTGCCGCCGGGGCCCGCGAGGCCTACGGGCGCCTGGCCGAGTTCCTGCGCGACGAGCTGGCGCCGCAGGCGCCCCACGAGGACGCCGCGGGACGCGACCGCTACTCGCTGTACTCGCGCGCGTTCTTGGGCGCGACGATCGACCTCGACGAGACCTACCAGTGGGGCCTCGAGGAGCTCGCGCGCGTCGTCGCCGAGCAGGAGGCCGTCGCCGCGCAGATCGCCGGCCCCGGCGCGACCGTCGAGCAGGCCGTCGCGGCGCTCGACGCCGACCCGGCCCGGACCCTGACCGGCACCGACGACCTGCGTCGCTGGATGCAGGAGACGTCGGACGCGGCGATCGCCGCGCTCGACGGCACGCACTTCGACATCCCGACGCCGCTGCACACGCTCGAGTGCCGCATCGCCCCGACGCAGAGCGGCGGCATCTACTACACCGGCCCGTCGGACGACTTCACGCGTCCCGGCCGCATGTGGTGGTCCGTGCCTGCCGACGTCTCGACGTTCAACACCTGGCGCGAGAAGACGACCGTCTACCACGAGGGCGTCCCCGGGCACCACCTGCAGGTCGGCGCCGCGGTCCACAACCGCGCCGAGCTCAACACGTGGCGCCGTCTGGCGTGCTGGACGTCGGGCCACGGCGAGGGCTGGGCGCTGTACGCCGAGCGCCTCATGGCCGACCTCGGCTTCCTCGACGACCCGGGCGACCGCCTCGGCATGCTCGACGGCCAGCGCATGCGTGCCGCGCGCGTCGTGTTCGACCTGGGCGTGCACCTGGGCCTGCCGGCGCCCGAGCAGTGGGGCGGCGGCCGCTGGGACGCGGACAAGGCGCTCGCGTTCCTGCTCGCCAACGTGAACATGCCCGAGTCGTTCGTGAAGTTCGAGTGGATGCGCTACCTGGGCTGGCCCGGGCAGGCGCCGTCCTACAAGGTCGGCCAGCGTCTGTGGGAGCAGACGCGTGACGCGGCCCGCGCCGCCCAGGGCGACGCGTTCGACCTGCGCGCGTTCCACGCCAAGGCCCTGAACCTCGGCTCGCTCCCCCTGGACGTGCTCAAGCTTGCGTTCTGACCCGCCTACGACGAAGGCCCGGTCCCCCACGGGGCCGGGCCTTCGTCGTGAGTGGGCTCAGAACAGCGTGTAGCCGTACTTGACCATCACCAGGCCGGCGAGCACGACGAGGAGCGCGATCGTCACGAACCAGTCGTTGCCACCCTGGACGAACCGGCGCCCCCACGGGCCCGCGCGGCCCGGCAGCGAGACGTTGCGTTCACGGACGTTGATCCGGGTCAGGCCCACCCAGACGAGCGTCGTCGTCACGGTGATGAGCAGGCACCAGGGGCACAGCGCGCCGATCACGAAGTACGCCATGCCGAACAGCCACCACGCGAAGACCAGGCCGAGCGTGTAGATGACCTGCGCGACCTGCATGAACCAGCGCGGGAACACGACGCCGCCGACCAGCGCGACCGCGACGGTCAGGACGACCGACTCCGCGGCGATCCCGAGGTACGCGTTGGGGAAGCCGAACAGGCTCGCAGCCCAGTGCTTCGCGACCGTGCTGCAGCTGATCACCTCGTTGAGGTCACAGCTGGCCGACGCGTTCTTGTCGGCCGCGAGCGTGAGCGCCTCGATCGACAGGACGAACGACGCGAACAGGCCCAGGAGCCCGGAGATCACCATCTCGATCGCGGTGCGGCGACGCCAGGCCGGGTCGGGCGGGCCGAGCAGGTCGGGGTCCTCGTCGAGGACGACGTCGTCCAGGTCGAGGTCGTCGTCCAGCTCGGCGACCGGGTGCTGCTTGCTCACGTGCCCTCCTTGAGGCGTCCCGCCACGACTCGACCGCCATGCGCCCTGCCCGCATGCGCCCTGCCCGCGCCGCAGCGCCACGCCATTGTGGCTCACGATCCTGTGCCCCCGATACGACGATCGTCCTCCTCGTCCCGCTTGCGCACCCGGTGCCGGCCCGTCGACGGAGCGCCCGCCGTTACGCTCGCGGGCGTGACCCGGTTGCTGCTCGCCTCTGCCTCGCCCGCTCGTCGGGCCACCCTGCGCGCGGCGGGGATCGAGCCGCTCGTCGCGACGTCGTCGGTCGACGAGGACGCGGCGCTCGCCGCCGCGCGCGAGCGGTTCGCGGGGCCGCAGGGCGTGCTCGACCCCGCGGACGCGGTGCTGGTGCTCGCACAGGCCAAGGCGCACGACGTGGCCGCGCACCTGCCCGACGAGCTCGCCGAGGCCGACGACCTCGTCGTGCTGGGCTGCGACTCGATGCTCGAGCTCGACGGCGAGATCCTGGGCAAGCCGCGCGACGAGGCCGACGCGACCGACCGCTGGCGGGCCATGCGCGGACGCGCGGGGACGCTGCACACGGGCCACTGGCTCGTCGACCTGCGCGAGCCCGACGAGAGCGCACCCGCGCCCCGGCCCGGGATGCTGGGCGCCGGCCGCGGCGCCGTGCTGGGCGACACGTCGTCGACCGTCGTGCACTTCGCGGACCTGAGCGACGACGAGATCGCGGCCTATGTGGCGACCCGCGAGCCGCTCGCGGTCGCCGGGGCGTTCACGATCGACGGTCTCGGCGGGCCGTTCGTCGAGCGCATCGAGGGCGACCACCACGGCGTCGTCGGCCTCTCGCTCCCGCTGCTGCGCACCCTCCTGGCCCAGATCGACCTCCCCCTCCACACCCTCTGGAACGCCTGACCCTCCACCGACCCAGCACCTGCTCCGGGCTCACCCGCGATCGGCCGGAGCAGACCCTGGGTCGCGGACGACCCCCACGGCCACCCAGCGATCACTCCGGCCTCAGCCGCGGAGAGCCGGAGCAGGCGCTGGGTCGCGGGGGGCGGGGTTGGCGGGCTGCGGCTGGGCGGGGGTGGCGGTGGGGGCCAGAGAGCTGGTGTGGTTGTGGGGATCGTGCAGCGGGCGTGCGGGTGGGACCGGGGTGGGCGCGCTGCCTCGTCGGGTTCCTACAAACGGGGGGCCGTCGCGGTGGGGCGGTTCGCCAATCTTGTCCCGCGTGCGGCGACGACGAGGTCCGGGTCGCGGTCGGGGCGTTACGGTGAGCCGTGCCCTCCAGCCTGCCTCCCTCCGGCCTGCGCAAGGTCCTCGTCGCCAACCGCGGCGAGATCGCCGTCCGCATCGTCCGTGCGTGCCGCGACGCCGGTGTCGCGTCGGTCGCCGTGTACGCCGACCAGGACCGCACCGCGCTGCACGTCACGCTCGCCGACGAGGCGTACGCGCTCGACGGGGCCCGCGCGGCGGACACCTACCTCTCGATCGACAAGCTGCTCGACGTCGCGGCCCGCTCCGGCGCCGACTCGGTGCACCCCGGCTACGGCTTCCTCGCGGAGAACGCCGACTTCGCGCGTGCGGTGATCGGCGCGGGTCTCACGTGGATCGGCCCGTCGCCGGACGCGATCGAGGCGCTCGGCGACAAGGTCAGCGCGCGGCACATCGCGCAGCGTGCGGGCGCGCCCCTCGTCGCGGGCACCGCCGATCCGGTCTCGGGCGCCGACGAGATCCACGCGTTCGTCGCGGAGCACGGCCTGCCGATCGCGATCAAGGCCGCGTTCGGTGGCGGCGGGCGCGGGTTGAAGGTGGCGCGCACGTCCGACGAGATCGACGAGATGTACGAGTCCGCGGTGCGCGAGGCCGTCGCGGCGTTCGGCCGCGGCGAGTGCTTCGTCGAGCGGTACCTGGACAAGCCCCGCCACGTCGAGACCCAGTGCCTCGCGGACGCGTACGGCACGGTCGTCGTCGTCAGCACGCGTGACTGCTCGCTGCAGCGCCGCCACCAGAAGCTCGTCGAGGAGGCGCCCGCGCCGTTCCTCACCGAGGCGCAGCGCACGCAGCTCGTCGAGTCGAGCAAGGCGATCCTGCGCGAGGCCCGCTACCAGGGCGCCGGGACGTGCGAGTTCCTGGTCGGCGCCGACGGCACGGTCTCGTTCCTCGAGGTCAACACGCGGCTGCAGGTCGAGCACCCGGTCACGGAGGAGATCTCCGGGATCGACCTCGTGCGCGAGCAGCTGCGGATCGCGGCGGGTGAGCCGCTCGGGTACGACGAGGTCGTCACGCGCGGGCACTCGCTCGAGTTCCGCATCAACGGCGAGGACCCCGCCGCGAACTTCCTGCCCGCCCCCGGGCGCATCTCCACGCTGCGCTTCCCGTCCGGCCCCGGCGTGCGGGTCGACTCGGGCGTCGTCGAGGGCGACACCGTCTCGGGCGCGTTCGACTCGATGATCGCGAAGCTCGTCGTGACGGGGGCGGACCGGCAGCAGGCGATCGCGCGCGCCAAGCGCGCACTCGCCGAGCTGGAGGTCGTGGGCATCCCCACGGTCGTGCCGTTCCACCGCGCGGTGCTCGAAGACGAGGCGTTCGCGCCGGCCGATCCCGAGACGCCGTTCACGGTCCACACGCGCTGGATCGAGACGCAGTTCGCGGACACCCTCGCCACGCTCGGCAAGCCCCCCGCCGCGGCATCGGTCGAGGAGGCCGACGAGGCACCCGTCCTGGAGCGCGTCGTCGTCGAGGTCGGCGGCAAGCGGCTCGAGGTCGTCCTGCCCGCGGCGCTCGCGCTCGGCCGGGCCGCCGGCGCCCGGTCGGCTGGTGCGCCCCGCCGCCCCGCGCGACGCACCAGCGCGCCCAAGGCGTCGGCCAACGGCACCACGCTCACCTCGCCGATGCAGGGCACGATCGTCAAGGTCGCCGTGGCCGACGGCGCGACGGTCGCCGAGGGTGACCTTGTCGTCGTGCTCGAGGCCATGAAGATGGAGCAGCCGCTGGTCGCCCACCGCGCCGGGACCGTGACTGGCCTGGCCGCCGGCGTGGGGGCGAGCGTGAGCGCCGGGACCGCGATCTGCGAGATCGTCGACTGACCGACGGAGCCACCGACTCATGACCGAGCCGCACGCGCCCGAGCCGCACGGTGACTGAACCGCCTCGTCACGCGCCAGCGCCGGGCGACGGCTGGGTGCAGTGCGCGTGCGGCTCGCGGCACTGGGGGCTGCACGGCGCCGCAGGGCTGCTGGTCGCGCGACGCACGCCGGGCGGCGCCGCCACGGACGTCCTGCTGCAGCACCGCGCGCCGTGGAGCCACCACGGCGGGACGTGGGGCATCCCTGGTGGAGCCCGGCACCCGGACGAGGACGCGACCGCCGCCGCGCTGCGTGAGGCCGGCGAGGAGGCCGGGGTCCCGGCCGACGCCGTCCGCCCGTTCGCGACGCGCGTCCTGACCCACCCGAACTGGTCGTACACGACGGTCCTGGCCGACGAGGTCCACGCGTTCGACGCGCGCGCGACGGACGCCGAGTCCCTCGAGATCGCCTGGGTCCCGGTCGCGGACGTCGCGGCGCTCGACCTCCTGCCGGCGTTCGCGGAGGCGTGGCCCGCGCTGCGCGCCGCGCTCGACGACCGACCTGCCACGAGCGACGTCCCTGGTCCCGGCGCCGCCACCGTCCGAGGTGATGCGCGACACACGACGCAGGGTGGTCACCCACTCCCGCAAGGGCGATCCGAGGAGTAGCGTCGCCCGACGTGTGAGGGAAGCCTTGCCTCACCCCCGTACCGGGCACCCGGCACGGACGTCGCTCCTGAACGGTCCCCCATGGTCGCCAACTTCCTCATCGGTCTGCGCGAGGGCCTCGAGGCCGCGCTCGTCGTGAGCATCCTCGTCGCCTACCTCGTCCGGACCGGTAGGCGCGACCTGCTCCCGGCCCTGTGGTCCGGGGTCGCGGTCGCCGTCGGCGCGTCGCTGCTGTTCGGGGCGCTGCTGACGTTCGGGCCCCAGGGGCTGTCGTTCGAGGCGCAGGAGGCGATCGGCGGGTCGCTGTCGATCGTCGCGGTCGGGCTCATCACCTGGATGATCTTCTGGATGGCCAAGACGGCCCGCCACCTCAAGGCGGACCTGCAGCACCGGCTCGACGACGCGATCGCGGCCGGCAAGGGCGCGGTCGTCGTCATGGCGCTGCTCGCGGTGGGCCGCGAGGGCCTCGAGACCGCGCTGTTCCTGTGGGCCGGCGCGCAGGCGACGTCCTCGGGCAGCGCGGCCCCCCTCGTCGGCGCCGCGCTCGGCATCGCGGTCGCGGTCGCGATCGCGTGGCTGATGTACCGCGGCGCGGTCCGGCTCGACCTGCGCCGGTTCTTCGCGTGGACGGGCCTGTTCCTCATCCTCGTCGCGGCGGGCGTGCTGTCCTACGGCGTGCACGACCTGCAGGAGGCCGCGATCCTGCCGGGCCTCGACCGGCTCGCGTTCGACGTCTCCGCGACCGTCCCGCCCTCGTCCTGGTACGGGACGCTGCTCAAGGGCGTCTTCAACTTCACGCCCGCGACCACGTGGCTGCAGCTCGTCGCCTGGACCAGCTACGTCGCGGTCGTCCTCACGCTGTTCATCCGCACCACGTGGGGCCACCGCCCCGCAGCCGCTGCTCGTCCCACCGCTGCGTCCACGACGGCCCGCGTCGCGGCCTGACGCGCCGCGACCCGCCGCACCTGAGGAGATCCATGTCCCGCACCACCGTCGGCGCGCTCGCGCTCGCCGCCCTGGTCCTTCCGCTCGCCGCCTGCGTCGACAACGACCCCGCCGCGGGTGCGTCCACCGCAGCGCTCACGGTGAGCAGCACGGCCGACGCGTGCACGGTCTCGTCGGCCACGGCCGAGTCCGGGACGCTGACGTTCCAGGTCACCAACGACGGGTCGGACGTCACCGAGTTCTACCTGCTCGGCGAGGACGGCCTGCGCGTGGTGTCCGAGGTCGAGAACATCGGCCCGGGCATCACGCGCGACCTCGTCGTGCAGGTGCGGCCCGGCACGTACTTCACGGCGTGCAAGCCCGGCATGGTCGGCGACGGCATCCGCGCGGAGTTCACCGTGACGGACTCGGGCGACGACGTGGGCCCGTCTGGCGACGTGGCCGAGCAGCTGACGACCGCCGAGGCGCAGTACGTCGCGTACGTGAAGGACCAGGTGGGCGCGCTGATCGCGGGCACGCAGGAGTTCGCCGCCGCGTACAAGGCCGGCGACGACGAGCAGGCGCGCGCGCTGTACGCCGCGACACGCGTGCACTGGGAGCGGGTCGAGCCCGTCGCGGAGTCGTTCGGCGACCTCGACCCGCTGACCGACGCGCGTGAGGCCGACCTCGAGGACGGCCAGACCTGGAGCGGGTGGCACTACCTCGAGAAGGACCTGTGGCCCCCGCTCGCAGCCGACAACGGCGGCCAGGAGTACGTCCCGCTCACCGACGCCGAGCGCACCAAGGCCGCCGACGACCTCGTCGGCTGGACGCAGGACCTCGTCGACCAGGTCAACGACCCGGACTTCACGTTCGAGGCGTTCCAGATCTCCAACGGCGCCAAGGAGCTGCTCGACGAGGTCGCGACGGGCAAGGTCACGGGCGAGGAGGAGATCTGGTCGCACACCGACCTGTGGGACTTCCAGGCCAACGTCGACGGCGCGCGCGTCGCGTACGAGGTCCTCGCCGACGTGGTCGAGGCGCAGGACCCCGACCTCGCGGCCACGCTCCTCGAGCGGTTCGCCGCGCTCGACGCGCTGCTCGCCGAGCAGGGCTCGGTCGAGGCCGGCTTCACGCCGTACGACGAGCTCACCGAGCAGGAGGTCAAGGCGCTCTCGACGGCCGTCGACGCGCTCTCGGAGCCGCTCTCCGAGCTCACCGCGGTCGTCACGGGCGCCTGACGTGACCGAGGAGACCTCCGCGGCCGAGCCGCGCGGCATCTCGCGCCGCGCGCTGATCGGCGGCGGCCTGCTCGGCGCCGCAGCCGTCGGCGCCGCGGGCTTCGGCCTGGGCCGCGCGACCACCGGCGAGGCCTCAGCAGGGGCCGCCACACCCGGCACGTTCGCGTTCACCGGCGAGCACCAGGCCGGCATCGTCACGCCCGCGCAGGACCGGCTCTACCTCGCGGCGTTCGACGTCACGACGAACGACCGCGACGACCTCGTCGCGCTGCTGCAGCGCTGGACGACGATCGCCGCGCGGCTCACGCAAGGCCTCGCGGCGGGCTCGTACGGCCCGTCGTCGGGACCCTACGACGCGCCGCCGGACGACACGGGCGAGGCCGCCGACCTGCCCCCCGCGGGACTGACGATCACGTTCGGCTTCGGCCGGTCCCTGTTCGTCACGCCCGACGGCACCGACCGGTTCGGGCTCGCCGACCGGCTGCCCGACGCGCTCGTCGAGCTCCCCCACTTCCCCGCCGACAACCTGGACCCGGCGCGGTGCGACGGCGACCTCGTGGTCCAGGCGTGCGCGGACGACCCGCAGGTCGCGGTGCACGCGATCCGCAACCTGTCGCGCGCGGCGTTCGGCGCCGCGACGATCCGCTGGACGCAGCTCGGGTACGGGCGCACGTCGTCGACGTCGACCGCGCAGCGCACGCCGCGCAACCTGTTCGGCTTCAAGGACGGCACCGCCAACCTCAAGGCCGAGGACCCCGCGCACGTGGCCGAGCACGTCTGGGTCCCGGCTGCGGCGGCCGCCGCGGACAGCCGCGACTCGGCGTGGCTCACGGGCGGGTCGTACCTCGTCGCACGGCGCATCCGCATGACGATCGAGACGTGGGACCGCACGTCGCTGCGCGAGCAGGAGGCGCTCGTCGGGCGGACCAAGGGTGAGGGCGCGCCGTTGTCGGGCGGGACCGAGTTCACCGAGCCGGACTTCGCGGTGACCGGACGCGACGACCAGCCGCTCGTCGCCATGAACAGCCACGTGCGGCTCGCTCACCCGACGCACAACGGCGGCGTGCGGATGCTGCGCCGCGGCTACAACTTCACCGACGGGAACGACGCGCTCGGCCGGCTCGACGCGGGCCTGTTCTTCCTCGCGTTCGTCACCGACCCGCGCACGCACTACATCCCGATGCAGAACACGCTCTCGCGCGACGACGGCCTCATGGAGTACCTGCAGCACACGGGCTCGGGCCTGTTCGCGGTTCCGCCCGGGCTGCCCGACGGCTCGCTCGTCGTCGGCGAGGACGGCACGCCGATCACGACGAGCGCGAGCCCGTTCGTCGGCCAGGCGCTGTTCGCCTGACCGTCACGGCGGTCACGGCACTCACGACGCGAGCAGCGCCGCCACGTCCTGCGGGTACGGGAACGAGCCGGGCTCGTAGGCGCACAGCGGGTCCGCGGCGAACGCGTCGCCCGTCGCGGCGTACGCCCGCGAGCGCGAGCCGCCGCACACGCGCGCGAACTCGCACGTGCCGCACCGCCCCGTCAGGCGCGACGAGTCGCGCAGCCCGGTGAACAGCGGCGACGACCGGTAGATGTCGGGCAGGGTCTGCTCGCGCACGTCCCCGGCGGCGACCGGCAGGAACCCCGACGGGTGCACGGTCCCGACGTGCGACACGAACACGAACCCGTACCCCGCGTTGACGTTGAGCGGTGGCCGGCGCGTGCGCTCACCGTCACCCCACCCGAACGCCGCGGTGCGCTCCGTCAGCTCGGCGTACAGGTCGCCGAGACCGAGGGCGGCCACGTGGTCGACACCGCGGTCCGCGAGCACCGCGCGCTGCAGCGCGACGCGGCGGAAGTGGTGGCCCTCGGTCGTCTTGACCGGGACGTGCGGGCCCAGGTCGTACAGGTAGTTCATGACGTCCTCGGCCTGCTGCGCGCTGAGCGCGCCGAGGTCCACGCCGCGGCCCATCGGGACCAGCATGAACGCGCTCCACGTCATCGCGCCCTGCGCCCGCACCAGGGCGGCGAGGTCCGGCAGCTCGTGCACGGTCCGGCTCGACATGGTCGAGTTGACCTGCACCTTCATCCCGAGCTCGCGCGCCACCGCCCACGCCTCGACCGTCCGGTCGAACGTACCCGGGACGCGACGGAAGCCGTCGTGCACCGCGGCGGTCGCGCCGTCGAGCGAGAGCGACATCGCGGTCACCCCGGCGTCCTGCAGCGCGACGAGTGCCGCACGGTCGAGCTTGTCGGTGCCGGACGGCGAGACCGCGACCGCGAGCCCCAGCGCGCGACCGCGGCGGACCAGCTCAGTCAGGTCCTCGCGCTCGAAGCAGTCGCCCCCGGTGATGACGAAGATCGGCGCGGGCCGGCCGAACGACGCGACCTGGCGCATGAGCTCGGTCGCCTCGTCGGTGTCGAGCTCGCGCGGGTCGCGCCGGGGTGCGGCCTCGGCGCGGCAGTGCACGCACGACAGCGCGCACGCGCGCGTCGCCTCCCAGATCACGAGCAGCGGCCGGTCGGCCGGGTCGTGGCGGACGGTGCGGACGACGGGTCCGTGCGGGCGCATGGTGGGCATGCTGCACCCCGCGGGGCGCCGCGGCCCGGGACGTGCGTCCCTGGCCGCCCCGGCGCGTAGCCTTCGGCCGTGACGATCAGCACCGACGACCGCGCCCCCGCCACGACGAGGCCGCCCGACGACGGGACCCCGACGCGCGTCTGGCTGCTCGCGGCACTCGCCACCGCGACGCTCGAGCTCGTGCGCGCGAGCGGCCCGCTGCTCGACCACGCGTTCGCGTCGGGCGTGGTGACCGCGGGCGTCTCCGCGCTCGTGACCTACGGCGCGACGGGTGTCGTCGTCGCGGTGCTGCTGCTCGCGACCGGGGCGCGCGGCGGCGTGCCGTCGGGCCGCACGGTCGTCGTGGGCGCGGCCGTCCTCGCGGTGCTCCGGCTCGTCCTGCAGGGCCTCGACGGGGACGCGCGCTACTGGCTCGGCCTGGCCACCGTCGCGTGGGCGTGCGGCGTCCTGGTGCTCGCGGTCGCGTTCGTCGCCGGGCGGGTCCAGGGGCCGCGTCAGGCCGCGCTCGGGCTCGTGCTGGGTGCCGGGCTGTCGGTGGGTGTGCAGGTGCTCCTGGGCTCGTGGGACGCGCTGTGGCGCTCGTCGTGGGTGGGCTGGGCGGTCGCGCTGCTCGTGGCGCTCGCACCGCTCGCCGCGTTCCGCGTGGCCCGTCCCGGCACCGGGGCCGGCGAGCCCGCGACGGTCCGCCCGCGACGCCTGTGGGCGCTCGGGCTGTACGTGGGGCTCGCCGCGATGATCGGGGCGAACCCCGCGTTCCTGGCCTCGCAGTCGGGCGTCGCGCTCGGCTGGGCCGGGCTCGCGATCGTCGTCGCGACGGGAGCCGGCGGGTGGCTGCTGCTGCGCCCGGACCGCTGGTCGGGGTCCGTGCGCGTGGGTGCCGCGGTGCTGCTGGTCGGGGCCGTCGCGGCGGCGATGCTCACGACCGGGTGGGCGGCACTCGCCGCGGTGGTCGTGCTCGACGTCGTCGTCGGGATCGTGCTGGTCGGGACGCTGTCGATCCGCCGGCCCGCGCCGCTCGGCACGTGGCGCGCCGCGGGAGCCGCGACGCTCGCGGGCCTGGGCGTGATCCTGCCCGTGCTCGTCTACATGATCGACTACGACGTCCCGCTGCCGGTCGACAACGCGATCGTGCCGATCCTCGCCGCGGTCGTCGTCGCGTCCACGGGGCTGCGCCACCGGGCACCCGGCGAGCCGGCGGAGCGGACGCCCGACGAGCGCCAGCCCGCGCGCGTGCGCTCGGTGCGGCTGCTCCTCGTCCCCGCCGCCGCCCTCGCGCTCGTCGGCCTGGCGCCGTCCACGACGAGCACGCACGGCTCGGACGTCCCGGACCGTGCCGCGGGTGACGAGCTCACCGTGGTCGGCTGGAACCTGCACTACGGGGTCTCGCCGCTCGGTGGCGTCGACCTCGACGTCGTCGCCGCGACGATCGAGGCGGCCGACCCGGACGTCGTGCTGCTGCAGGAGGTCGAGCGTGGCTGGGTGTTCGGCGGCGGCGCGGACATGGCGACGTGGCTCGGGCACCGGCTCGGCATGACGGTCGAGTTCGCGCCCGCGGCCGACCACCAGTTCGGCAACGCGATCCTGGCCCGGTCGGCGCTGACCGACGTCGCGATACACCCGCTGCCGTACGGCGCGGGGCCGCAGGGGCGGTCGGCGCTGTCCGCGACCGTCACGACCGCGGCCGGCGAGCCCGTGCGCGTGACGAGCGTGCACCTGCAGCACCGCGCGGAGAACACGCCCACGCGCCTCGACCAGCTCGACGCACTGCTGGCCGCCGAGCCCGTGACGGGACCGTCGGTGCTGGCCGGCGACCTCAACGCCGAGCCGGGCTGGCCCGAGATCACCCTGCTCGAGGACGCGGGCTGGGTCAGCGCGGTCGACGCCGTGGGCGACCCGGACGCCCTGACGTCGCCGTCGGTGGACCCCGAGCAGCGCATCGACTGGGTGTTCGGTCAGCAGGTGACGTTCACCCAGGCGACGGTCGTGACGGGCGTGACCGCGTCCGACCACCTTCCGGTGGTCGCGCACCTGACGCTCCCCTGACCGCAGGCACCCGCGGGTCCGTCGTGGTCGGCCCCGCGGGACCGGTCAGTCGGCCGCGGGGTGGTGCAGGGTCCGGGCGACCTCGGCGAGCGAGCCGGACATCGACGGGTAGACCGTGATGACCTCGGCGATCTGGTCGACCGAGAGCCGGTGCGTGATCGCGAGCGCGAGCGGGAACACCGACTCCGACGCGCGCGGCCCGACGAGCACCGCGCCCAGGACCGTGCCCGCGCCGGGGCTCGCGAAGATCTTGACGAACCCCTCCCGCACGCCGAGCATCTTGGCGCGCGGGTTGCGCGTGATCGGCAGCGTGCTGACCTCGTAGGGCAGACCCTCGTCGGCCAGGCGCTTCTCGGAGAAGCCGACCGTCGCGATCTCGGGTGCGGTGAAGATGTTCGCCGCGACCGCGCGCAGCGACAGCGGCGTGACCGCGTCCCCGAGCGCGTGGGACATCGCGATGCGGCCCTGCGTCGCGGCGACCGACGCGAGCGGCAGGACGCCCGTGACGTCACCGGCCGCGTACACGCCGCGCGCGCTGGTCCGCGAGACCTTGTCGACCTCGATGTGCCCCGACGGCGACAGGCGCACGCCGGCCTCCTCGAGCCCGAGCCCGCTCGTCGTCGGGATGGACCCGACCGCGAACAGCACGTGCGAGCCCTCGACCTCACGACCGTCGGCCAGCGTCACGACGACCCCGTCGGCGGTACGCCGCGCGCCCGCCGCGCGCGAGCGCGAGAGCACGGTCATGCCGCGTCGTTTGAACACGTCCTCGATCAGCTCGGCGGCGTCGCCGTCCTCGCCCGGGAGCACGCGGTCGCGCGACGAGACGAGGGTGACGTCGGCCCCGAGCGACGTGTACGCGCCCGCGAACTCGGCCCCGGTGACGCCCGACCCCACGACGATCAGCTTCTCCGGCAGCGCCGGCAGGTCGTAGAGCTGCGTCCACGTGAGGATGCGCTCGCCGTCCGGCCGCGCCTCGGGCAGCTCGCGCGGGCGCGCACCGGTCGCGACGAGCACCACGTCGGCCTCGAGGGTGCGCTCGGGGGCGCCGTCGGTCGAGGTCACCACCACGCGCTGCGGGCCGTCGAGCCGGCCGTGCCCGAGCACGACGTGCACGCCCTCCTTCTCGAGCCGCGCCCGGATGTCCGCGGACTGCGCGGCGGCGAGCGCCTTGACGCGCGTGTTCACGGCGGCGAGGTCGATGTGGTGGCGGTGGTCCGCGCCGAACCCGCTGCGGATGCCGAGCTCGGGCGCGCGGTCGGCGATCGTCATCCACTCGGCGGTGGCGATGAGCGTCTTGGAGGGCACGACGTCCGTGAGCACCGCGGCGCCGCCGAGCCCCTGGGTCTCCACGACGGTCACGTCGGCGCCGAGCCGCCGCGCGACCAGCGCGGCCTCGTACCCGCCGGGCCCGCCCCCGACGACGACGACACGGGTCTCGGGCAGGGCGGGGGTGCCGGGAGGTGTGCTCACGACCTGCATTCTGCCGTCTGGCGGACTGCTGCTCCCGTCGGGCCCGGCTAACCTGCGAGTCATGAGCGACGACCTCGACCTCGACGACCCGACGACCGATCCGTTCGAGGTGGCCCGTGCGGCCGCCGCGCACCTGGCGCAGGCCACGGGGGTGACGCAGCACGACGTGGCGCTCGTCCTCGGCTCAGGCTGGGGCGGCGCGGCGGACCTCCTGGGCGAGACCGTCGCCGAGGTCGCGAGCACCGACGTCCCCGGCTTCTCGGCGGCGGCCGTGCACGGCCACGTCGGGACCATCCGCTCGGTCCGCATCGGGGAGACCGGCAAGCACGCGATGGTCCTCGGCTCACGCACCCACCTCTACGAGGGCAAGGGCGTGCGCCGTGTCGTGCACGGCATGCGGACCGCGGCCGCGGCCGGCGCCTCGGTCGTCGTCCTGACGAACGGCTGCGGCGGGCTGAACCCCGCGTGGGGCCCGGGCACGCCTGTGCTCATCAGCGACCACATCAACCTCACCGCGACCTCGCCGCTCGAGGGCGCGACGTTCGTCGACCTCACGGACCTGTACTCCACGCGCCTGCGGACGCTCGCTCGTGAGGTCGACGCGACCCTCGACGAGGGCGTGTACGTCCAGTTCCGCGGGCCGCACTACGAGACCCCCGCGGAGGTGCGGATGGCCGGGCGCATCGGTGGCGACCTGGTCGGCATGTCGACGACGCTCGAGGCGATCGCCGCGCGCCAGGCCGGCATGGAGGTCCTCGGCATCTCCCTGGTCACCAACCTGGCGGCGGGCATCAGCCCGGTGCCGCTGTCGCACGCGGAGGTGCTCGAGGCCGGGCAGGCCGCCGGACCGCGCATCAGTGCCCTGCTCGCGGACATCATCCGGCGCGTGTGACCCGCCGCTGACCCGCCCGTAACCTGCGGGGCGGCGCACGGGCCGGGACGTTCGGTTCGTGCGTCGCCCTACCGGTCAGTACCTTGGGGCCATGAGCCGCGACGAGCCGTGGGAGGACCTGCGAGCGCAGGTCGAGGCGTGGATCGACGACGACCCGGACCCGCAGACGGCCGACGAGCTCCGCGAGCTCGTGCGGGTCGCGGACGAACGGCCGCCCGGCCTCGTCAGCGGTGTCGCGCCCGACCCCGAGCAGGACGCCGTGCTGCGCGCGGCGGCGATCGCGCGCGCCGAGCTCGCCGATCGCTTCCAGGGTCTGCTGCAGTTCGGTACCGCGGGCCTGCGCGGTGCGATCGCGGGCGGCCCGCACCGCATGAACCGTGCCGTGGTGATCCGTGCGGCCGCGGGCCTGGCCGACTACCTGCTGGGCGAGCTCGACGGGCTCACGCCGCGCCCGCGCGTCGTCGTCGGCTACGACGCTCGGCACAACTCGCACGCGTTCGCGCTCGACACCGCGGCCGTGCTGACGGCCGTCGGGATCGAGGTGCTGCTGCTCCCCCGCCCGCTGCCCACACCGCTGCTCGCGTTCAGCGTGCTGCGCTTCGAGGCGGACGCGGGCGTCATGGTCACCGCGTCGCACAACCCCCCGCAGGACAACGGCTACAAGGTCTACCTCGGCGGGCGCGTCGTGACCGACGGCGGCCAGGGCGCGCAGATCGTGCCGCCCGCCGACGCGGCCATCGCGGCGGAGATCGCGCGCGTGCCCTCGGTCGCGTCCGTGCCGCGCGCGGACCACGGCTGGACCGTGCTGGGCGAGGACGTCGTGGACGCGTACGTCGAGGCGACGCTCGCGCTCGCCGACCCGACCGCCCGGTTCGCCGCCGCCGACCTCTCGATCGTCCTGACGCCGCTGCACGGCGTGGGCGGCGCGGTCGCGGAGCGCGTGCTGCGCGCCGCGGGCTTCACCGATGTGCTCGTCGTCCCCGAGCAGGAGGCGCCCGACCCCGACTTCCCCTCGGTCGCGTTCCCGAACCCCGAGGAGCCCGGCGCGATCGACCTCGCCCTGGGTCTCGCGTCCGACCGCGGCGCGGACCTCGTCATCGCGCTCGACCCGGACGCGGACCGGTGCGCGGTCGCCGTCCGCGACCCGCGTGCCCGCGCCTACCGCGGCCCGGACACCGCCGGCGCCGAGGGCTGGCGCATGCTGCACGGCGACGAGACCGGCGCGCTGCTCGGCCAGGTCGCCGCCGAGCGGATCCGCGACGACCTCGGTCCCGTCGACCCGGAGGCCACGTTCGCGAGCTCGATCGTCTCCTCGCGCCAGCTCGCGGAGATCGCGGCAGCAGCGGGGGTGCGGCACGTGCAGACGCTCACCGGCTTCAAGTGGCTCTCACGCGTGGACGGTCTGGTCTACGCCTACGAGGAGGCGCTCGGCTACTGCGTGGCGCCGGGCAACGTGCGCGACAAGGACGGCATCTCCGCCGCGCTCCTGGTCGCAGGCCTCGCGGCGCGCCTCAAGGCCGGCGGCAGCACGCTGATCGACGCGCTCGACGACCTCGCGCGCACGCACGGCCTCTACCTCACGGGCCAGGTCTCGGCGCGGTACGACGACCTCGCGCAGATCCCCGCGACCGTCGGGCGGCTGCGCGAGCACCCGCCGACCACGCTCGCTGGCGCGTCCGTGACGCGCGTCGTCGACCTCGCGCGGGGCACCGAGGAGGAGCGCGGCGGCCTGCCGCCCACCGAAGGGCTGCGGCTCGACGCCGCCGACGGCACGCGCGTCATCGTGCGCCCCTCGGGCACCGAGCCGAAGGTCAAGTGCTACCTCGAGGTCGTCGAGCCGGTCCTGCCCGACGCCGACGACGAGGCCGTGGGCGTCGCGCGGCGCCAGGCCCGCGCCCGGCTGGACGCGGTCGCCGCCGACATGCGCGCGGCGCTCGGCATCGCCTGAGTGCCCGGACGCGCGAGGGCCGCGACGACACCGTTCGTCGTCGCGGCCCTCGCGGTCGCTCAGCAGGGCTCAGCAGCGGGGCTCAGTAGCCCGCGTCGGCCTCCAGGCCCCCGACGACCTTCGCCGTGCCCGACAGCCCGAGCCGCGTGGCCCCGGCCTCGACCATCGCGAGCGCGTCGGCCGCCGTCCGGACACCGCCCGAGGCCTTGACCCCGAGGCGACCACCCACGGTCTGCGCCATGAGCCGCACCGCGTGCACGGTCGCTCCGCCCGTGGGGTGGAAGCCGGTCGAGGTCTTGACGAAGTCGGCGCCCGCCGCCTCGGCGGCCTGGCAGGCCCGCACGATCTCGTCGTCGGTCAGCGCCGCGGACTCGATGATGACCTTGAGCACCGTGGGGGCGGGCACGGCGGCGCGCACGGCGGCGATGTCGGCCTGCACGTCGTCGAACCGGCCCTCCTTGGCCGCCCCCACGTCGATCACCATGTCGACCTCGTCGGCGCCGTCCGCGACCGACCGGGCCGCCTCGGCCGCCTTGATCTCGCTGTGGTGCTTGCCCGAGGGGAACCCGCACACGGTCGCGACCTTGAGGCCCGGCACCGACGAGACGTCCACCGGCAGGAACGAGGGCGAGATGCAGATCGAGTAGACGCCCAGCGTGCCGGCCTCCGCGACGAGCGCGTCGATGTCGGCGCGGGTCGCCTCGGGCTTGAGCAGCGTGTGGTCGACGAGCTGCGCGAGCGCGGCGGCGTCCAACGGTTCGTGGGTCATGCGCGGTGCCTTCCTCCCCGGGCCGCGGCGTACGCAGGCCGGATCACGGTGTCGATCAGGGCGGCGCGCTCGTCGTCGTGGACGAACGCGTGAGCGGCCGCGGTGACGGCCACGTCTTCGAGGTCGTGCAACGTCCAGCCCGCCTGCTCGACGAGGAGCGCGAGCTCGCGTCCGAGCGACGTGCCGGACTGCAGCCGGTTGTCGGTGTTGACGGTCACCGCGAAGCCGAGCTCGTGCAGGCGCGTCACGGGGTGCTCCGCGATCGACGGCGCTCCGCCGGTCTGCACGTTCGACGACGGGCAGACCTCGAGCGCGAGCCGACGGTCGCGGACCCAGTGCGCGAGCAGGCCCAGCCGGTCGCCGAGCTCGTCGACGCCCACGTCGTCCGCCAGGCGCACGCCGTGCCCCAGGCGCAGCGCGCCCTGCGCGACCGCGTCCGCGACCGAGTCGGTGCCTGCGGCCTCACCCGCGTGCAACGTGCACGGGAAGTGCGCGTGGCGCAGCGCGTCGAACACCTCGGGGTGCGCCGACGGCGGGTACCCGTCCTCCGGCCCCGCCAGGTCGAACGCGACGACGCCCGCGTCACGGTTCGCGACCGCCAGCTCGGCGACCTCCTGCCACCGGTCCAGGTGGCGCATCGCGCACAGGATGGCCAGGACGCGGATCGGGTGACCATCGGCGCGCGCCTGCGCGACGCCCTCGTCGAACCCCGCGCGCACCGCGTCGACGACCTCCTGCAGCGTCAGCCCCTGCTCGACGTGCTGCTCGGGCGCGAACCGGATCTCGGCGTAGACCACGCCGTCGGCTGCCAGGTCGAGCACGGCCTCGCGCGCGACCCGCTGCAACGCGGGCGCCGCCTGCAGCACGGCGACCGTGTGGACGAAGGTCTCGAGGTAGCGCTCGAGCGAGCCCGTCGACGCGGCCTCGACGAACCAGCGGCCGAGCTCGTCGGCGTCGGTCGTGGGCAGCTCGTGCCCGATCTCGGCCGCGAGCTCGACGATGGTCGCGGGCCGCAGGCCGCCGTCGAGGTGGTCGTGCAGCAGCACCTTGGGCAGCGACGGGATCAGCGCGACGAGCGCCTCGACCGACCCGGTGTCGTCGGGTTCCTGGGCGTCGGAGGTCTGCTCGTCGGCGACACTCTCGGCGACCTCGTCGGTGCCGACGGGCTCGGTGCTCGCCGGGCTGCTCTCCTCGTTCGTGCTCACGCGTCGTCCTCGTCGTCCGCCGGAACCTCGGTGTCCTGCTCCACGACGTCCGCCTCGTCGGCGGTGCCGTCACGGTCGGGTCGTGCGAACCCCGGCGTGTACTCCTCGGGGTCGGACGCGGGTGCGTCGTCGTCGGTCAGGCGTGCCGGGACGTCGGGGTCGACGGGTTCGATCCCCGCGTCGCGCCACGCGTCCGGTCCGGGCAGCGTGCTCATCGCGTCCTCCTCATCGACGGTCGTCCACCCATCCTTCTCCCCGCGACCGACCCGCGCCATCGGGCCGTCGTCGCAGGTCAGCCCGCGGTCGGACCGGTCCGACGGCCCGCGGCCCCGACGAGGCCGCGGGCGACTGCCGCCGAGCTCAGGCCGTGATCCGGTCGAGCACGAGCGGACCCGCGCCGGGTGCAGCGGCCGCATCGACGACGATCCCACCGGCGAGGGCCTCACGCGCCCTCCCGAACCGTTCCGGGGTGTCGGTGTGCAGCGTGAGGACGGGCTGACCCGCGGTGACCCGCTCGCCGGGGCGCACGTGGATCTGGACACCCGCCCCGGCCTGCACCGGGTCCTCCTTGCGCGCACGGCCCGCGCCGAGACGCCACGCCGCGACGCCCACCGCGTACGCGTCGAGCGTGGTCAGGACGCCGTCGGACTCCGCGAGCACCTGCTCGGTCTCGCGCGCGTACGGCAGCGGGGCGTCGGGGTCGCCGTCCTGCGCGCGGATCATGGCGCGCCACGCGTCCATCGCGCGACCGTCGGCGAGAGCCGCCGCGGGGTCCGCGTCGGGGCGTCCGGCGGCGTCGAGCATCTCGCGCGCGAGCGCGATCGTGAGCTCGACGACGTCCGCCGGGCCACCGCCCGCGAGCACCTCGACCGACTCCCGGACCTCGAGCGCGTTACCGGCGGTCAGGCCGAGCGGGGTCGACATGTCGGTGAGCAGCGCGACGGTCGTGACGCCCGCGTCGGTCCCCAGCTCGACCATGGTCCGCGCGAGCTCGCGCGCCCGGTCGAGGTCCTTCATGAACGCCCCCGAGCCGACCTTGACGTCGAGCACGAGCGAGTCGGTGCCCTCCGCGATCTTCTTGCTCATGATCGAGCTCGCGATCAGCGGGATGGCCTCGACCGTGCCGGTGACGTCACGCAGCGCGTACAGCTTGCGGTCGGCGGGCGCCAGGCCCGATCCCGCCTGGCAGATGACCGCGCCCACGTCGGCGAGCTGGCGCATCATCTCGTCGTTGCTGAGGGCGGCGCGCCAGCCGGGGATCGACTCGAGCTTGTCGAGCGTGCCCCCGGTGTGGCCCAGCCCGCGGCCCGAGAGCTGCGGCACGGCGACGCCGAACACCGCCACGAGCGGCGCGAGCGGCAGCGTGATCTTGTCGCCGACACCGCCCGTCGAGTGCTTGTCGGCGGTCGGGCGGCCGAGGTCGGCGAACGACATGCGCTCGCCGGACGCGATCATCGCCGCGGTCCAGCGCGCGATCTCGGCGCGGTCCATGCCGTTGAGCAGGATCGCCATGTTGAGCGCGGACATCTGCTCGTCGGCGACGACACCGCGCGTGTACGCGTCGATCACCCAGTCGATCTGGGCGTCGCTCAGCCGCCGCCCGTCGCGCTTGGCGACGATGACGTCGACGGCGTCGAAGGACTCGCTCATGATGCTCCTGCTGCTCGTTCGGTGAGGTCGTCCGGGCCGAAGGCGTCGGGCAGGACCTCCGTCATCGGCCGGATGCCGCTGACGGTCTCCAGCACGAGGCCCGCGCCGCCGTGCTCCCACAGGAGCTGCCGGCACCGGCCGCACGGCATGAGCACGTTGCCGTGCCCGTCCACGCACGTGAACGCCACGAGGCGCCCACCGCCCGACATCACCAGCGCCGAGACGAGCGAGCACTCGGCGCACAACGTGACGCCGTAGCTCGCGTTCTCGACGTTGCAGCCCGACACCACGCGACCGTCGTCGACGATCGCGGCGGCCCCCACGGGGAACGTCGAGTACGGCACGTACGCCTTGGCCATCGCTTCCGTGGCGACCGCGCGCAGCGCGTCCCAGTCCACCTGCACCCGACTCACTCCTTGATGTACGGCACGCCGTCGGCGGCCGGGGCCCGCGACCGTCCGACGAGCCCGGCGACCGCCAGGATCGTCACGACGTACGGGAGCATGAGCATGAACTGGCTGGGCACGGGCGCACCGACGATCGACAGCGCACCCTCGAGGTTCGAGGCGAACCCGAACAGCAGCGCCGCGAGCGCGGCGCGGATCGGGTCCCACTTGCCGAAGATGACGGCGGCCAGGGCGATGAAGCCCGCACCCGCGGTCATCTCCTTGCCGAAGCTCGAGACCGAGACGACCGTGTAGAACGCCCCGCCGACGCCCGCGATCGCACCCGCGATCACGAGGGCGCGGTACCGCGTGCGCTCGACCTTGATGCCGACGGTGTCGGCCGCGCTCGGGTGCTCGCCCACGGCCCGGACCCGCAGTCCCCAGCGGGTGCGCATGAGCGCGAACCACACGGCGGGGACCGTCAGGTACATGACGTAGACGACGATCGTCTGGTTGAACAGCGCCGGGCCGATGACCGGGATCTTCGACAGGAGCGGGATCGCGATGCGGGAGAACCGCTCGGTGTCGTTGAACCGCTCGGCGTTCGGCACGAGCACCTGCGAGTACAGGAAGCTCGTCATGCCGATCACGAGCACGTTGAGCACGACACCGACGATGACCTGGTTGACCTTGTAGGTGATCGCGAAGACGCCGAGCACGAGCGCGACGAGCACGCCCGAGACGATCGCGGCGACCAGTCCGGCCCACGGGCTGCCCGTGACCGAGCCGACGAAGGCGCCCGTGAACGCGCCCGCGAGCAGCTGGCCCTCGATCGCGATGTTGACGACGCCCGCGCGCTCACCGATCACGCCGCCGAGCGCGCCGAACACGATCGGCACCGAGAGCAGCACCGAACCGCCGATCAGGCGGACGGCGGGGATGTCGCTCGGGCTGCCCGCCGCCGCCCAGGCCAGGAACCCGACCAGGAAGACGAAGGCGAACACCAGGGAGATCCACCCCGGGACCCGGCGGCGCCGGGCGACCAGGACGAACGCGGCGACCGTCGCGAGGCCCATGATGACGACCGCGGTCCACGCGGTCGCCATCCCGGGCACGGTCGCGTTCGGGATGGTGAACAGGTCACCGACCGTCGCGAACCGGAACGTCGCGTCACCCTCACGAGGGACCGCGAGCAGGAGGATCGCGAACAGCCCCGTGACGATCGCGAACGCGATCGGGGCCTTGCGGCTGATCACCTGGACGCGGCGGTGCTCGCCGGCGTCCGGGACTGCCGCGGGTGCGGGTGCCAGGGCGGTCATCGAGCTGCTCCGTCCGCCGTCGGGGTGGTGGGTGCGGCCATCGCCGCGGCCGCCTTGGGCTCACGCGGCTTCTTCTTGCCCGTGCGGTGCTTCTCGGGCTGGGGCAGCCGGAAGATCGCGCGGACCAGCGGCGGGGCCGCGATGAACAGCACGATGAGGGACTGGACGACGAGCACGATCTCGATCGGGATGCCCTCGCCCGCCTGCATGGCCGAGCCGCCCGCCTTGAACGCGCCGAACAGCAGGCTCGCGAAGAACACGCCGACGGGCTGCGAGCTGCCGAGCAGCGCCACGGTGATCGCGTCGAAGCCGACGCCCGCGTCGATGTCGGAGCCGAAGCCGTTGGTGATGAGCCCGAGCACCTGCGTCGAACCGGCCGCGCCGATGAGCGCGCCACCCACGAGCATCGACCCGATGATCGTGCGCGAGACGTTCACGCCCGCAACCCGGCCGGCGAACTGGTTCTCGCCGATCATCCGGAACCGGAAGCCGAGGCTCGAGCGGTTGAGCAGGAACCAGACGAGCACCACGGCGACGAGCGCAAGCAGGAAGCCCAGGTGCAGCGGGTACTGCGGCCCGAAGATGCGCGGCAGGATCGCCGTGCTCGCCATGGGCGGCGTCTTCGGGTTCGCGGAGCCCGGCGCCTGCAGCAGGCCGGGCGTGGCCAACAGGTAGGACAACAGGTAGAACGCGATGTAGTTGAGCATGATCGTGACGATCACCTCGTGCGCGCCCGTGGTCGCCTTGAGCACCCCGGCGATGCCCGCCCACAAGGCTCCGGCCACGACACCCGCGGCGACGGCGACGACGATGTGCAGCCCGGCCGGCAGGTCGAACGAGAAGCCGACCCAGCCCGCCGCGGCGGCCGACATGAGCATCTGCCCCTGGCCACCGATGTTGAACATGCCCGAGCGGAAGCCGATGGCGACACCCAGCCCGGCGAGGATCAGCGGCGTCGCATACGTCAGCGACTGCGTGAGCGGCCGGATCGACTTGGCGAACGTGTCCGCGTTGTAGTTGTAGACCGCGCCGCGGAACAGTGCGGAGTACGCGCCACCGACCGCGTCGCCCACGGCCTTGAGCAGGTCGGCGGGCCGGGAGAAGAAGTAGCCCGCCGCGTCCTGCACCTCGGGGTCGGTGACCGCGATCATGATCGAGCCGGCCAGCACGGCGAGCAGCACGGCGCCGACGGCGACGGCCCAGCCGCCCGACGTCGCGCGCGCGATCGCCTCCTGCCACCGGCGGTCGGGACCGCCGTCCCCGCCGCCCGACTCCGGGCTCGTGGGTGCGACCGCCCGGGCGGCGGCGTCGCCGCTCGGTGCGCTCTGCTCTGCGCTCATGCCGCCGCTCCTGCGTCGTCGGGCGCGATGCCGGCCATCATCAGGCCGATCACGTCGCGCGGGGTCGTCGCCGGCACGATGCCGACCACACGACCGCGGTACATCACGAGGATCCGGTCGCCCAGGGCGACCGCCTCGTCGAGCTCGGTCGCGAGGACCACGACCGGGATGCCCGCGTCGCGCGTCTCGACGATCCGCTTGTGGATGAACTCGATCGAGCCCACGTCGACGCCGCGCGTCGGCTGGGCCGCGACCAGCAGGCGCAGCTTGCGCGACAGCTCACGCGCGAGGACGACCTTCTGCTGGTTGCCGCCCGAGAGCCGCCCGGCCGGGACGTCGATCCCCTGCGTGCGGATGTCGAACTCGTCGACCTTGTCGTGCGCGAACTGGTCGCGGGCCTTGAGCTGGAGCAGCCCGTAGCGCGCGAACGGCGCCTCGTCGGCACGGTTCAGCATGAGGTTCTCGGCGACCGTGAACGAGCCCACGAGCCCGTCCACGCCGCGGTCCTCGGGGACGAACCCGAGCCCGGCGTCGATGATCTGGCGCACGCTGCGCCCGACGAGCTCCACGCCGTCCAGCGTGATGCTCCCGCTGACGGAGGACTGCAGACCCGCGAGCGCCTCGGCGAGCTCGGTCTGCCCGTTGCCCTGCACGCCTGCGACGACCAGCACCTCGCCGCCGCGGACCGTGAACGACACGTCGTCGACGAGCACGGTGCCCCGCGCGTCACTGACGTCGAGGTGGCTGACGACGAGCTCCGAGGTCCCGTACTGCGGGGCCTCCTTGTGCACCGTCAGCTCGACGGCACGGCCGACCATGAGCGCGGCGAGCTCGGCGTCGCTCGCGCCCGGCGAGGCCTCGCCGACGATCGCCCCGCGGCGCACGACGGTGATGCGGTCCGCGACCTCGCGGACCTCACGCAGCTTGTGGGTGATGAAGACGATCGCGACGCCCTCGGACTTGAGCTGGCGCATGATCGCCATGAGCTCGTCGGTCTCCTGCGGCGTCAGCACCGCGGTCGGCTCGTCGAAGACGAGGACCTTGGCGTCGCGCGAGAGGGCCTTGATGATCTCGACGCGCTGCTGCACGCCGACGGGCAGCTCCTCGACGAGCGCGTCGGGGTCGACGTGGAACCCGAACCGGTCGGCGATCTCGCGCACCTTCGCGCGTCCCGCCTCGAGGTCGAGCCTGCCGCCGCCGCGCGTCTGCTCGTGGCCGAGCATGACGTTCTCGGCGACGGTGAAGACGGGGATGAGCATGAAGTGCTGGTGGACCATGCCGATGCCGGCGGCCATCGCGTCGCCCGGGCCCGAGAAGTGCTGGACCTCGTCGTCCAGGAGGATCTCGCCCTCGTCGGCGGTGTACAGGCCGTACAGCACGTTCATCAGCGTCGACTTGCCGGCGCCGTTCTCCCCGAGGAGACAGTGGATCTCGCCCGGTTCGACGACGAGATCGATGTGGTCGTTCGCGACGAGCGACCCGAACCGCTTGGTGATGCCTCGAAGCTCAAGCCTCATGTCCTGATCCTGGTGACTGGCGGCACGCGCCGCACGACGACACGCGGCGGGGGGGGCCCGCCGGGGCCCCCCCCC